>JANLWJ010000490.1:0-2325 GCA_031364455.1 Actinomycetes bacterium
GATGTCCTCAGGAACCGTGGAGAGGTTGTCGGCGTAGCTGCACGTCCAGCTGCCGAACATCTGCAGGACGTCTGCCTCATTCCCGGCCGGCAACGAAGTCTGAAGCGTCTGGATGTAGCTGTCGTAGTCAAAGGTCTCGAACGTGATCTCGGTGCCCGGGTTCTCGGCCATGTAGGAATCGCGGAGCTCCTGGTACGCCTTGTTGAACGACTTGTTCGTGTGCGTCCACACCGTGATGCTGCCGCCTGGAGCAGCCTCGTCATCGCCGGAGGAACTGCACCCGGTCGCCAGCAGCGCCAGCGACACCGCAACTACAGCCAGAGTACGTGCACTTGTCATGCTTCCTCCTCGTTCAGACCGCTTCGGGCGAAGCGTTCAGATGAATCACTGCTGTGAGATGTCTGGGGTTGTCAGGGTCGAGCCCCTTGCCCAGAGCACGCTCGAGGGCGAGCAGCTGCAAGGGCACGAGATAGAGAGCTGTTGACGCCCAGCTGGGAATGTCACGGGGGATCAGATGATGCCCGTCGACCCCAATGGTGACCAGACGCGATCCGAAGGGGGCGATGTCGCTCAGTACTGCCTCTTCGAGGGAGGACCGCTCCGGAGAAATGAGAGCGACGACCGCGGCCCTGTCGTCGCACATCGACATGGGGCCGTGCCGAAACTCCATCGCGTGGTATGCCTCAGACCCGGTCAGCGACATCTCCTTGAGCTTGAGCATCCCCTCCGATGCGATCCCGTAGAGCGCGCCAGACCCGAGGAAGAAGAAGGACTCGTTGCCCACATCTCGGGCGAGCGAGGACATGAAGAGGCGCGATCTCGTCAGGATTGCTGATGCGGCTGGCGGCAAGGCGTGGAGCGCCGATAGATCGCCACCGCGCAACGCTCCGGCAATCGCCGAGACGATGACCTGCATCGAGGTGAACGAGCGGGTTTGTGCGACGGACTGCTCAGTAGCCGCCGGGGCAGCCCAAACGACATCGGCTGCGTCGGCAAGCGGGGAGTCGGGGTAGCAGGTGATGACTGCGATCGAGTGCCCACCGATCCGGCGGAAGTGTTCAGCCGCCATGACCGTCTCTGTCGTCGTTCCCGATCGCGAGATGGCCAGGAGAAGCGTGCCACCAGGGTTTGCAAGCCGTGGCTGCGCCTGGGCGATCAGCTCAGATGCCGGCAGCGCCCAGGCACGCAGTCCGGATTCGCGGAGGAGTGCGGCAGCTGAGATCGCGAGGTAGTGCGTTGACCCGCAGCCGGTAACCAGGACATCACTGATCTCGTCGCGAAATGGAGATGTGAAAGACATCGGGTCGAGGCCGTCGATCGTCTGCTGCCAGACCTCTGGCTGCGAAAGAATCTCCTGCTCGGTGTGCGTGATCACGGTGTCAGCTCTGCAACAATGACGTTCGTTCCAGCTCTCTGCAGATCCGCGATGAGCTGGGTAGCCGCGCCGGTATCGGTGACGATGGTGTCGATGGCTGACAACGGAACCACATGGGTGGTGGACACTCTGCCGAGCTTGGTGTGGTCGGCCAGCACCACGCAACGTTGTGCGTTCTCGATGAAAGCCAGGTCGGTCGCAGCTTCCACGTCGCCATCGGCAGTGAACCCATGCTCGCTGTCGAGCGCGGGTACCCCGAGAAATGCAATGGCTGCGCGGTAGGAGCCGATCGCCTCGACGGCGCGTGGTCCAACCATCGACTGCTCCGGACTGCGCAGCGTTCCACCGATCACGATCACCTGACCGCGGCGTCCACGGGAGAGCTCTGTGGCGACGGGCAGTGAGTTCGTCACGACGGTGACGTCGGCGTCGACGAGTTGCTCGGCCAGGTGCAGGGTTGTCGACCCGCCACCTAGGAAGAGGGTGGCTCCTGCCTCGACTTGGGCAGCCGCGGCTCGCGCGATCGCACGCTTCTCCCGGACCCGGCGCGAGCCCCGCGCCGGATAGGGGAGCTCGTGCACCTGGGTCGCCACCGCGCCGCCGTGCGTACGTTGGACGAACCCCGAGCGCTGCAGGGCATCGAGGTCGCGACGGACGGTGGCCTCGCTGACGCCGAGGCGGTCGGTGAGCTGACCGACTGTGACGGCGTCGTCGTCCGCCAGCATCTGCTGGATCTGCGTCAACCTGCTGACGCGAAGAGTCGACCGGCTCGCCATGCCCGCGATCATGCTCGTTTCTGCTTGTTTCTGTCAAGAACCTTCACTAGGTACTGGTCAACCACCGCATCCATGCGGCAGACTCCAGCCCTGAATGAGCGAAACGCTCATGAACCCGCATGAGGTGGCCATGGCTCCCATCGTCCTCGAGGAACCGGCAATGGTAGAAGGGCG
>JANLWJ010000500.1:0-13831 GCA_031364455.1 Actinomycetes bacterium
ATCCTCGACGAGCTGTGTGCGACGACGGGGTGGCATCGCGACTACACCCGGAAGGCGCTTCGTGCGGCGTTGGGTCCGCGTCGGGTGGCCAAGCCACGTAAGCGGCGGCCCCCGACCTATGACGGGGAGGTGCTGGCCGCTTTGCAGAAGGTGTGGGCGGTGATGGACGCCCCCGCGGGCAATAGGGTGATGGACGCGCCGGCGGGCAAGCGGATGGCGCCTTTCCTTCCTGAGATGGTGGCCCGGTTGCGGGCCTGTGGTGAGCTTGATCTGACCGACGAGACCGCCGCGAGGCTGTGCGCGATGAGCGCGGCCACGATCGACCGTCGGATGGCTGGGGAGAGAGCGAGGCTTCAGCTCAAGGGCCGTTCGGGCACCAAGCCGGGCACCTTGTCGAAGTCGAAGATCCCCATCCGGACCTGGGCTGATTGGAATGAGGAACAGGCCGGGTTCGTGGAGATCGACTGCGTCGGACACGGGGGAGGCAACCCGCGCGGTGACTTCTGCCAATCCCTTACGGTGACTGACATCCGCTCAACCTGGACCGAAACGCAGGCGGTGAAGAACAAGGCCCAGAAGTGGGTGTTCGCCGCGTTGATGGACATCACCGACGCCTTCCCGTTCCCGATCCTCGGCATCGATTCGGACAACGGGTCTGAGTTCATCAACGACCACCTGCTTCGGTACTGCATCGAACACAAGATCACCTTCACTCGGTCCCGCACCGGACGCAAGAACGACGGCGCACACGTGGAGCAGAAGAACTGGTCGGTGGTTCGCCGGGCGGTCGGCTACCACCGCTACGACACCCCGGCCGAGCTCGCACTGCTCAACGAGATCTATGCACTGTTGAAGCTGCAGACCAACTTCTTCGCACCCTGCCATAAGCTCGTTGAAAAGCATCGCGAGGGCGCAAAAGTCACCAAACGCCACGACACCGCGCAGACGCCATACCAGCGGGTCCTGGCCGACCCGGAGGTGACCAAGAAGGACAAAGCCGCGCTGACCCGGCAGTACAAAACCTTGAACCCGGCCCAGATCCGGCGCGACCTGCTCGACCTCGGAGACCAGCTCCTCGCCCTCGTCAAAGCCAAGCACCAGCCGACCAGACTGCCCGTCAAACCACCGCCCGCTACGCGGGCAAAACCAGATGAGGCAACGAAGACCCGTAGGCGGGCATCTTGACATGAGGCAACAGGGGGTCTGCAGCCTCTAGCCCTGGCTCAGTTGGTGAAGGCTTTGACCTCGCCCTTGGTGTAGGCGCGCGTCCAGCCTCGCTCAACCTTGGGTACCGGGAGCCGGCGCTTGCGCGACTGGATCGACCGTCCGAATGCGTAGGCGAGAGCACCGCGTCGCTCTGACGTCTCAGGGACCTCGCGGGCAAGAGCGCGTCGAAGCCCGAGCAGCGAGAGTCCGGTGTCTGTGGTGATCAGCACGTAGAACCCGAGCAGCACGACCGTCGAACCCTGCTGGAGCGCGGGGATCGGCAGGAAGAGCAGCACCAGAGCCGCAATCACCACTGGCCAGAAGAGCTCGCCGATGTTGCGTCGTCCGTCGACCCAGTTACGGGCTACGTGCCGGCCCTTGCCCTGGTCACGCGGGGGGTATCGGCGCTCATCGCCGCCGCGGAGGGCGTCCATCGTCTGTTGCCGCTCTTTGGACTTCTCCGACTTCATCCGCGCTTTCGCCTCGCGGCGGTCCTTCGGCGGCGCCATCTTCTGTCGCCTAGCCGCTTCGGACTCCTTGCGCTTGGGCGTTGGACGGCCCTTGCCGCTCTCGGCGGCGTCCTCGGCAGACTGAAGTCGGGCAAGCGTCTCTTCTGAGGACTCGGTTCCTGAGTCCTTCTTCCGGCTGAACACACGCCCAGGCTAGACGCGCCCTCCTGGCCCTTCGAGGGGAGGGGACCATTGCCCTGCGCCGGTCCGCCCTGAGGTGCATAGGCTGAACGGGCCGTTCCACTGCTCAAGAAGGGAAGCTCATGCGCGTCACGTCCATCGGTCACGCAGGCCTGCACATCGAAACGGCGCACGGCGCGATCCTCTGCGACCCGTGGTTCTCGCCGGCCTACTTCGCGTCGTGGTACCCCTTCCCGGCCAACGACGGTCTGGACTCCGACCGCCTCGGAAGCTCGGAGTACCTCTACGTCTCACACCTGCACCTGGACCATTACGACCCCGAATGGCTGGCCAGCTACATGGACAAGGACACGACGGTCCTGCTGCCCGACTACGGCGTCAGCGACCTGCGGGACGCCTTGGCCGCACTCGGTTTCCACCGGTTCATCGCGACGAAGAACTCCGAGCCGTTCGAGCACGACGGCCTGACGTTGATGATCGTGGCGATGACTGCGCCGAACGACGGCCCGCTCGGTGACTCGTGCCTCGCTGTCGACGACGGCACCGCTGCGTTCCTCAACCAGAACGACTGCCGGCCCACCGATCTCGAACCGATCGTGCAGTTCGGGCAGTACGACGGGCACTCGCTGCAGTACTCCGGCGCCATCTGGTTCCCCATGGTCTACGACCTGCCGCCGCACGTGAAGGAGGGGTTGGGGGAGCGCAAGCGCGCCAACGGGCTCGACCGGGCTCGCCGGTATGCCGAGGCGGTTGGCGCGCGCTGGGTGCTACCGAACTCCGGACCGCCCGCCTTCCTCGATGACGACCTCTTCGAGATCAACGACTTCGGGCAGAAGGGCAACGTCTTTCCCGACCAGCGCGTCTTCCTGGACTACATGGCGTCGATGGGTGACGAGAACGGCCTCTTCGTGTCGACCGGCACCACGGTCACCTTGGACCGCGAGTCAGGAACGGCTGAGGTAACGCACCCAGGCTCTGACGCCGAGACGCTGTATCCGTTCACGCACAAGCGTGAGTACCTCACCGAGTACGCCACACGCACCAAGGCCGACCGCGAGGCGCGCAAGCTGAGCTGGGCGTCAACCACCGAGCCGTTGCTCCCGCAGCTGAAAGAGTGGTGGGAGCCACTGATGCAGCAGATGCCGACGCTTTGCGGACGACTGGGCGACCGGGTGCTGATCACCACTGAGCACGAACAGATCCTGGCCGACTTCGTCGACCAGGTGGTCGTGCCCTACGACGGCCAGGAGAGCCGCTACCAGCTGAAGATCGAGGACCGACTGATCCGGCACTGTGTCGAGAACCGGCTGGCTGACTGGGTCAACGAGCTCTTCCTCTCGTGCCGGTTCCAGGCCAAGCGCAAGGGCCCGTACAACGAGCAGGTCTACACCTGGTTCAAGTCGCTCTCGACCGAGCACGCCGTCTACGTGGAGGACTGGCTCGAGACCGACCGCGAGTCGCATGAGATGTGGCGCTTCGGCGACCACCTGGTGCAGCGGCACTGTCCGCACCTGGGAGCCGACCTCGCGCGCTTCGGTGACGTCGAGGACGGCGTCCTCACCTGTCAGCTGCACGGGTGGCAGTTCGACATCGACTCCGGTCGCTGCCTTACCTCGGACGACGCCACCCTGAAGAGCAAGCGGATCGCGCACCGCGAGCCTGAGGACACCCGCGCCTGACGGCGTGAGATCTCGTGCGCATTCTGTTCGCACCAGACAAGTTCGCCGGGACGCTGACGGCAGTCGAGGCGGCCGCCGGACTCATCGACGGTTGGCGCGAGGTCGCACCGGCTGACGAGCTGGTCGCGCGGCCGATGTCAGACGGTGGGCCGGGGTTCCTCAACGCCATCGCCGCCGCGACCGGTGCCGAGCTCTTCGAGGTGCCGACGACCGGCCCGCACGGTGCTGCGCTGCTGGCACCGGTCCTCGTCGTGGCGGGCGAGCGGCTGACGGCCTATCTGGAAGCTGCCACGTGTTGCGGGCTGCACCTGGCGACCGAGCCACGGCGTCCGTTGGACGCCTCCAGCGGCGGGCTCACCGCCCTGATCGATGCGGCGATCGCCGCCGGGGCCGAGCAGATCGTGGTTGGGGTTGGCGGCACGGCGTCCACCGATGGTGGGCGGCCGGTCGTCGAGGCCCTCGCCGGAATGATCCCCGGGGATCTCGACCTGGTTGTTGCCACCGATGTCGAGAGCCCCCTGCTGGGTGCCGCTGGGGCCGCCCATTCGTTCGCGCCCCAGAAGGGGGCGTCCGAGACCGAGGTGCTTGATCTCGAGCGGCGGCTGACTGACTGGGTAGCCACCGGCACCATCGACCCCGCTGTGCCTGGCGCCGGGTCTGGTGGCGGTCTTGGGTACGGCCTGATGCGGTTGGGGGCGCGGCGAGTCAGCGGCGCCGAGGTCGTCGCCGCAGCCATCGGCTTGGACGCGGCGGCGATGGCGTCGGACCTGGTGGTCACCGGCGAGGGCCGCCTGGACTTCTCATCGCTGCGCGGCAAGGTCGTCTCGTTCGTGGCCGGGTGTGCTCAGCTGGCGGCCCGCCCCTGCGTGGCGGTGGTTGGATCCAGCTCGGTCGGCCGCCGTGAGGCCGCGGCGGCCGGAGTCGACGAGATCTACTCGTTGGTTGAGGCCGTGGGAGAGGTGGCAGCCACGGGTCACCCGGCCGAGTCCGTTCGCCGGGTGGTGGCCGGTGTGGCCCGTGACTGGTCGCGCCGTTGAGTGGCTGACGCCGTCGTGTGTCACCATGGGAATGGCCCAGCCCCGTCGAGGTGTTGGACCTGATGACCGCCTGCTTCGGAGGAGACCTCCCGCCATGACCGTTCAGAATGACGCCCCCACCGTCACCGAGCCCGGCACCGACCCGACTGACGGGCCGTCTACCGGCGTGACTCTCACCGATGGCGCCGCCAGCAAGGTCAAGACGCTGCTCGAGCAGGAAGGGCGCACCGACCTGGCCCTGCGGATCGCCGTCCAGCCTGGCGGCTGCTCGGGGCTCCGCTACCAGCTCTTCTTCGACGACCGCCAGCTCGAGGGTGACGACGTCCTCACCCACGAAGGCTTCAGTCTGGTCGTCGACCGGATGAGCGTTCCCTACCTCGGTGGGGCAACGATCGACTTCGTCGACACGATCGAGAAGCAGGGCTTCACCATCGACAACCCGAACGCCACCGGCTCCTGCGCCTGCGGCGACTCGTTCAACTGATCCACCGGGCGGCCAGCTTGAGCCCCGACCACGGGCTGAGTGTTGGTCGGATCGCGGTGACCGGGTCGGTGGCCACCGACCACCTGATGACGTTCTCCGGACGGTTCGCCGAGGCGCTCATCCCCGAAAAGTTGAGCGCGCTGTCGGTCTCCTTCCTCGTCGATGACCTCGAGGTTCGGCGTGGTGGGGTCGGGGCCAACATCGCCTTCGGGCTCGGGGTCCTGGGCCTTCGGCCGCTCTTGGTGGGGGCTGTGGGGGAAGACTTCGACGACTACCGGTCGTGGCTCGGTCGGCATGGGGTCAACACCGACGCGATCCATGTCAGCGACACCCACCACACGGCTCGGTTCGTCTGCACCACCGACGCCGACCAGAACCAGATCGCTTCGTTCTACCCAGGTGCGATGGCGTCAGCGCGTGACATCGAGCTGGGCCCGGTCCTGGAGCGATCCGGCGGTGTGGGACTGGTCATTATCGGGGCTGACGACCCGACGGCCATGCTCAACCACACCCAGGAGTGCCGTCAGCGGGGGCTGCCCTTCGCCGCTGACCCGTCACAGCAGCTCAGCAGCCTCTCTGGCGACGACACAGCAAGCCTGATCACTGGCGCCGCGGTGCTGTTCAGCAACGAGTACGAGTCCGCCCTGATCGAGCAGCGCACTGGCTGGTCGACCGATGACATCCTCGATCGGGTGGCGATCAGGGTCACCACCCTCGGGAAGAACGGGGCGCGGGTCGAGCGGCGCGGCCATCAGGCGATCGACGTCACCGTTCCCCGCGAAGTACAGGTGGCGGATCCGACGGGGGTCGGCGATGCCTTTCGGGCCGGGTTCTTGGCCGGCCTGGCCTGGGAGGTCGACCTCGAACGGGCGGCGCAGGTCGGCTGCATGCTGGCGACCTACGTTGTCGAAACCGTTGGCACCCAGGAGTACCGCTTCGAACGCAGCGGGTTCCTCGCTCGGTTTGGGGAGGCCTACGGAGCCGCGGCCGCCGCCGACCTGGACGCTGCCTGGCCGTCCGCCTGAGGTCGCCGGGTGCCCACCGAGCCGCCACCGAACCACTGGGTACTGCCCGACCTGGACCGCCTGGAGCCGGAACTGGCCGACGAGGACCTCGTCGGACTCGGCGCTGACCTGGCGCCCGGAACCCTCCTTGCCGCCTATCGATCCGGGCTCTTCCCCATGCATGTGGCTTTCGACAACGACGGGCAGCGATCAGAGGCCATCGGTTGGTGGTCACCACAGCCGCGGGGAGTCCTGCCGCTGGATGGCCTGATCGTCAGCCGGTCGCTCCGTCAGTCGTGCCGCCGACTGCGAACAACGGTGGACCAGGCCTTTGACGCCGTTGTTGATGGCTGCGCCGAACGAGGCAAGGAGGGGCAGTGGATCAACGCCGAGATTCGTGCCGCTTACCGCCGGTTGCACGAGCTGGGGTGGGCTCACAGCATCGAGACCTGGCAGGGCGACGACCTGGTCGGAGGGCTCTACGGGGTTTCGGTGGGAGGGATGTTCGCGGGGGAGTCGATGTTCTACCGGGTTGCCGATGCCTCGAAGGTGGCGCTGGTCAGGTTGGTGGCGGATCTCCGGGCGGACGGGCGCCAGCGGCTCCTGGACGTGCAGTGGGTGACCCCACATCTGGCCTCACTGGGGGCAGTCGAAATCCCACGGGAGGAGTACCGACGCCGGCTCGCTGCGGCGTTGCCAGAAGGGCCGCCAGAGGTCTGGGGCGGGACGTCCGGACCGTCGTGATCTCGCCGCGGCCAATCGATAGCGCGGCAGCCTGCGCCGACCCTCCCGACACGCCTGAGATCAACTGCGCCCCGACCTGTGTCACCCCCCTGACCTGCGCTAGCGTGGACGCGCTACCGCTGCTTCGTCCGCCTCGGCGGTGTGCCCCCTGGGTGCACGGCCGGCGCCTGTTCGAGGAGATCAACCGCTCGTGACGTCCGATCGCGTCGCCTCTGCGCGTCACCGCCGCTTGGCGGTGGCCATTGTGGGCACCCTGCTGCTCCTGGCCCTCTCTGGCTGTTCGATGGATGACCTGCAGAACCAGATCTCGATCCCTGATCCCAAGTCGGACACCGGCGTCCGCATTTTCGACCTGTGGCAGGCCACCTGGGTAGCCCTGTGGGTGATCGGATTCTTCACCTGGGCATTGATGCTGGGCGCTGCCTGGTTCTACCGCCGTCGGAGCGAGGACTACGTCCCGAAGCAGACGCGGTACAACGTGCCGATCGAGGTGCTCTATACCGTCACGCCGATGATCGTGATCATGGTCTTCGCCTGGTTCACCATCCGTGACGGCAACGAGATCACCGCGATCGAGAACAACCAGGACCAGACCGTCAACGTCGTCGGCTACCAGTGGAACTGGGGATTCAACTACACCGACGAGGATGTCTACGAGGTCGGGTCACCGAGCGATCTGCCGACGCTGTACCTGCCGGTCGGCCAGAAGGTGCAGTTCGTCCTGACGTCCCCTGACGTCATCCACTCGTTCTGGATCCCCGACTTCCTGATGAAGATGGACGTCGTCCCCGGACGTGCCAACACGTTTGAGCTAACACCGACCGTCGAGGGGCGCTTCACCGGCAAGTGCGCCGAGTTGTGTGGCGTCTACCACTCGCAGATGCTCTTCTGGGTTGAGGTCGTCAGCCCTGAGGACTTCGACCAGAAGATGGAAGAGCTGCGACTGGCCGGTCAGACCGGTGAGCTAGACACCGGCCGGCCCAACACCGACGCCCAGGACTTGGGCAACACCCGGATTGGGGAGAACCCGTGACTCTCATCGACGAACCCGTCGCTGGGCTGCCGACCGAGGCTCCATCGGCGCCACCGATGAGTCGGGGCAAGATGGTCGTCAGCTGGATCACGAGCACCGACCACAAGGTAATCGGCAACCTCTACTTCATCACCTCGTTCTTCTACTTCATGATCGCCGGTCTAATGGCCCTGACCATCCGCGCCGAGCTGACCGAGCCAGGCATGCAGTTCGTGAGCCTGGAGCAGTACAACCAGCTCTTCACCATGCACGGCACGATCATGCTTCTCTTCTTTGCGACACCGCTCTTCGCCGGTTTTGCGAATGCGATCATGCCGCTGCAGATCGGCGCGCCTGACGTCGCGTTCCCGCGTTTGAACATGCTGGCCTACTGGCTCTACCTGTTCAGCACCATCACCGTCATGGCCAGCCTGTTCACTCCGGGTGGTTCCGCTGCCTTCGGCTGGACGGGCTATGCGCCGCTCTCGAGTGTGATCTATTCGCCGGGAGTCGGCGCGGACCTGTGGCTGGTCGGGCTCACCCTCGGTGGCCTGGGAACCATCTTGGGCGCGGTCAACTTCATCACAACGATCATCTGTCTCCGGGCCCCGGGGATGACGATGTTCCGGATGCCGATCTTCACCTGGAACGTGCTGCTCACCAGCATTCTGGTGCTGATGGCCTTCCCGGTCCTTGCTGCGGCCCTCCTTGTCCTGGAAATTGACCGTCAGTTCGGCAGTTTGGTGTTCGCCCCTGAAGTCGGCGGAGCGATCCTGTGGCAGCACCTCTTCTGGTTCTTCGGACACCCCGAGGTCTACATCTTGGCGTTGCCGTTCTTCGGCATCATCAGTGAGATCCTGCCGGTCTTCAGCCGCAAGCCGGTCTTCGGCTACAAGGGCCTGGTCTTCGCGACGATCGCCATCGCCGCACTGTCCGTTGCCGTCTGGGCGCACCACATGTTCGTGACCGGGGCGGTGCTTCTGCCGTTCTTCGCGTTCATGACTATGCTGATCGCCGTTCCAACGGGTGTGAAGTTCTTCAACTGGATCGGCACGATGTGGGGAGGTTCGGTCTCCTTCGAGACGCCGATGCTGTTCTCGCTCGGATTCTTGGTGACCTTCCTCTTCGGCGGGCTCACCGGAATCATTCTGGCCTCGCCGCCGCTCGACTTCGCAGTCTCTGACTCCTACTTCGTCGTCGCGCACTTCCACTACACAGTGTTCGGCACCGTCGTCTTCTTGATGTTCGCCGGCTTCTACTTCTGGTGGCCGAAGTTGACCGGCAAGAGGCTCGACGAACGACTGGGGATGATTCATTTCTGGATGCTCTTCATCGGCTTTCAGGTGACGTTCCTGATCCAGCACTGGCTCGGTGCGGCGGGAATGCCGCGCCGCTATGGCGACTACATAGCCGAGGATGGGTACATCTTCATGAACCAGGTGTCGACGGTGGGATCGGTCTTGCTGGGGCTGTCCACCTTCGTGTATCTCTACAACGTCTGGATCACCCATAAACGGGGTGAGAAGGTCAACGTGGACGACCCATGGGGTTGGGGACGATCCCTAGAGTGGGCCACCTCGTGCCCCCCACCGCGGCACAACTTCGATTCCATCCCTCGGATCAGGTCGGAGTCGCCCGCGTTCGACCTGCACCACCCCGAGATCGCCTTCGCAGAGGTGGGCGCCGGCGCTCCGATGACCGCTGCAGTGGGCTCGACGGCGACCGATTCCCCGACCGAGAGGGAGCAGGGCTGACATGCGCACCACCGGTCGTCTGTTCGGGCTGCTCGCGGTCTTCTTCGCCTTGTTGGCCGTCGTCTACTGGTTCCTGTCCGAGGAGCCGGCGGGAACGGCAGCGCTGGTCTTCACCGGGGGGCTCGGCTTCTTGGTTGCCTTCTACCTGCTCTTCACCGCCAAGCGCGTCGAACCGCTGCCCGAAGATGACGAAGAGGGCGAGATCGCCGAGGGTGCTGGCGTCCAGGGGTTCTACAGCCCGCACAGCTGGTGGCCGTTGCCAGTCGGGGCGGCGGCGGCGACCATCGGGCTAGGCCTCGTGTTCGTCATGTGGTGGTTGATCATCTTTGGCGTGGTCTTCGCCGTCATCGCGACGGCCGGCCTGCTCTTTGAGTACTACCAGGGCGACTTTGCCCGAGAATGAGTAATTGGCCTTGAGGCGATACCCTGAGGTGTCGACACTGATGGAAGAGGACGGGAGCCTCCCGTCCTCCTTCCATCGAATTACGGGGTAGAGCACTAGTGATCAGGCGAAGCGGCGTTCAGCGCTGGCGCACCTTGGCTGCCGTATCGACGGCCTGCCTGGGCTTGGCGGCGTGCACCAACGCCGGGGCTGACGGCGGAGCCGATGCAGCCTCCGGGCCGCCTGAGTCGCGTGCGGTGATCGCCATCCCCTCCGCCAAGGATCGCGCCTGGGGACCAACCCGGCCTCTCGTTGTGAAGGCAAAGCAGGGCGTCCTGACCGACGTTGTCGTCTCCGACGATCGTGGCCGCAAGATCTCCGGAGACTTCAGCTCCCGTCATTCGGTGTGGCGCTCTGATCAGGCACCGCTGCAGTACAACAGCCGGTACGAGATCGCTGCGCGGGCTGCCGACTCCGACGGAGTGGCGACCCGGACGAAGACCTGGGTGCGCACCGTCGAGCCCAAGCGCGTGGCGTACACCGGGCTCAGCCCCTATGGCGAGACCGTTGTCGGCGTCGGTATGCCGGTGATCATGACTTTTGACCAGCCGGTGCAACGTAAGGCCGTGGTCGAGAAGAACCTGTCGGTCGCCACGAAGCCGGCTGCAGTTGGCGGTTGGTACTGGGTCAACGACCAGATGGTGCGGTGGCGTCCGAAGGAGTACTGGAGGCCCGGCACCGATGTGACAGTCCGTAGCCGGCTCGAAGGGGTCAACCTCGGTGGCGGTGTTTGGGGCGATGACGATGACCTCGCCCGGTTCAGCGTCGGAGACTCCACCATCAGCACCGTTGACATGGGCGAGCTCACCATGGTCGTCGAACAGAACGGTGACGTGCTGCGCAAGGTCCCGGTGACCACCGGCAAGCCCGGTTGGGACACCCGGATCGGCACCAAGGTGATCATCTCCAAGCAGCGTGAGGTCGTCATGGACGCCGCTACGCTCGATGTGGCCGAATCCGACCCCGAGTACTACCGCCTAGATGTCGAGTACGCCATGCGCCTGACGTGGAGCGGTGAGTACGTCCACGCCGCCCCTTGGTCTGAGGAGTCACAAGGCAAGGAGAACGTCAGCCACGGCTGTACCGGCTTGTCCCAGGTGGACGCGACCTGGTTCTACAACCTCGCCAAGCCGGGGGACGTCGTCAACTACGTCAACGGTTCCCGAACCATGGAGCCGTGGAACGGCTACACCGACTGGAACCTCACGTGGGAGCAGTGGAAGAAGGGCAGCGCCCTCTCCTAGGGTCCGCCGGCCGCATCCCCACCGAGTGTACGGTTCTGAGCGGCCCTCGACGGCAAAAGCGTGACTAGCGCTTCACTCCGACGCTTCGACCAGGGCTACTCGTGCGGGGCCAGCGCCTTGGTGCGGGCGTCGTCGATCTCGTGGTCGCGCTCAGCGGTGGCTTCAGCCTCGTGGTGGTTGCCCTCCTCGATCTCGGCTGCAGTCGGCATGGGAAGTCGCTCGTCGTAGAAGAAGTGCGAAAGCTTTGCCTGCAGCTTCTTGACGGCGTAGCCCTTCTGCTTGATGCCGTTGGCGTCGTGCTTCTCGGGCATGGGGAGTGGCAGGGGTGCGTCGGCCCGAGCCAGAAGAAGGGCGCGCTCTTCGGGCGAGATCGGCTGATGCTGCTCGTAGTACTTACCGTTAGGCAACCGCTTGATGATCCCGGACTCGTAGCCGTGAAGCAGCTTGTCGCGATCACGTCGCTGTAGCCCGAAGCAGATCCGTTTGGTGACCACAAAGACCAGGGGAGGCACGACGAAGATCGCGATCCGTATGCCCCAGGTGATCAAAAAGATGTTGACCTCGAAGGTGTTGGCGATCAGGTCGTTGCCACCCTCAGCCCAGAGCAGCATGTAGAACGACAGGCTCATGGTGCCGATTGCGGTCCTGGTGGGGGCGTTCCGCGGACGGTCGAGCAAGTGGTGGTGGCTCTTGTCGCCGGTGGCCCATTGCTCGATGAAGGGGTAGAGCGCCATGACCGTGAAGATGATCCCGGGCAAGATGATGGCCGGAATCAAGATATTGAGCATGAGGTTCCACTGCCCGAAGAGCACGATCTCGATGGGCGGCATCAGGCGAAGTGACCCATCCAGCCAACCGATGTACCAGTCGGGTTGGGAGCCTGCGGTGATCTGGTCAGGGATGTAGGGGCCGTACAGCCAGATCGGGTTGATCTGGAAGAGGCCACCCATGAGTGCGGTGACGCCAAATACGACGAAGAAGAAGCCGCCGGCCTTGGCCGCGTACACGGGGAAGAGCGGGTACCCGACGACATTGCGCTGGGTGCGCCCCATGCCGGGGAACTGCGTGTGCTTCTGGAACCAGACGAGCATGAGGTGCACGGTGATCAATGCCAAAATGATGCCGGGGACCAAGAGCACGTGGACGGTGTAGAGACGTGGAATGAAGTCAGTTCCGGGGAACTCACCACCGAAGATGAAGAACGATACGTACGTGCCGACCACTGGAATCGAGAGCATGATGGCCTGCGCAATGCGAAGGCCGGTGCCGGAGAGCAGGTCGTCGGGGAGGGAGTAGCCGGCGAAGCCCTCGACAAGCGCAAGGGTGAGCAGGGTGACGCCGATGATCCAGTTCGTCTCACGGGGCTTGCGGAACGCGCCGGTGAAGAAGACGCGCAGCAGGTGGACTGAGATCGCGGCCACAAAGAAGAGGGCACCCCAGTGGTGGATCTGCCGCATGAGCAGGCCACCGCGGACCTCGAAGCTGATGTCGAGCGTTGAGGCGTAGGCCTCTGACATCTTGACGCCGTTGAGGGGCAGGTAGGAGCCCTCGTAGACCACCTCGATCATTGACGGTTTGAACCACAAGCTCAGGAACGTTCCCGACAGCAGCAAGATGATGAAGCTGTACAGCGCGATCTCGCCAAGCATGAACGACCAGTGGTCGGGAAACACCTTGCCGAGCTGCTTCTTGAGGTACTTCGCCGCAGGGACGCGGTCGTCGACCCAGACGTAACCGGCGCCGCCAGCCTGTTCGACCTTGCTCGTGCTCATCCGCGCTCCCAGAAGCTCGGTCCAACCGGCTCAGCGAACCCTTCGCGAGCAATCAAGTATCCGTCCTCGTCTACCGTGATCGCCAGTTGAGGCAGCGCACGGGAGGAGGGTCCGAAGAGCACACTGCCGCCATCAGCAAGATCAAATGTCGACTGGTGGCACGGGCAGAGCATGTGGTGCGTCAGCTGCTCGTACAGACCCAGAGGGCACCCAGCGTGAGTGCAGATCTTCGAGTAGCACAGGATTCCCTCGTAGGACCACGGCTCCTCGCCCTCGGGCGTTTGGTCTGCGACGATTTCCGCAGGATCCATCCGGATCAACATCACGGCAGCTTTGGCGAGCTCGTTGAGGTTGCCAGCTTCCTCCATGACGAGGTCGATGCCTTCGGGCACCGCACTGATCAGTGTGCCGACCTGCATGTCTTCCGGGCGGATCTTCTGCTCGGTCTCGGCGATCAGAATGTGCATCCCCGGTTCCCACATGGTCTTGGTGAGGGCATCTTCGGGCAACGGCCCGAGATCGCGGAGCAGCACGATGGCGGGGAGGCCGGCGAGGCCCAGAGCCGCGGCCATGCTGCCCAGAATGAACGGACGACGCTTGACGCCGCTCTCATCAATGCCGCGCCGGTACTCGTCGAGCAGGGCGTCGCGGTGCTCTGCCTCAGAGGACTCAGGAGATCGTTCCTGCACGACCTCGACGTCGGGCATCAGCTTCTTGGCCCAGTGGATTGCTGCGGCTCCGATCAGGAAGAGCGCAAGACCCATGGTGATGCCCAAGAGCAGGTTGGATGCGTTAGTGCTACC
>JANLWJ010000528.1:0-2212 GCA_031364455.1 Actinomycetes bacterium
CATGTCCCCCAATCGCTCCACAGGCAGCGACTGCAAGCACAGTGCGCTCCCGTCGAAGCCCGGGTCTTCGGTAGAGCGAGGGGCGGAGTGGAACGAACCATCGAGCTTGTAGCTCCAAGCGTGATATTGGCAGGTCAACAGGGGACGGTTGCCCGACGCGACAGCGACCGGATTGTGCCGGTGCCGGCAGATGTTGACGAAGGCCCGCACCTCCAAGTCCTTGCCGCACACGACGACGATCGGGACCCCGCCCACGTCGCACGTGAAGAAGTCGCCTGACTTGGCAACCTGGGCGCCGTGCCCGACGTACTCCCACTGCCGCCGGAACACTCGCTGCCGCTCGAGCTCGAAGATTTCCGGTGCGGTGTACCAACTAGACGGGAGGGTGTGCCCGGCGTTGATCGCGGCGCCGATCTTCCCGTCACAATCGAGAGGCTCGCGGTTGAGTTGGCTGGGCATTGCCACGGTCGCCACCAGCTCCTCACCGGATGTACAGATGTACATGTGAAGGTAGAGATGACATTGCCCCGTGTCAAGGGTGAGTTTCGTCAGCCCCGAGCGCGCGTCGCGGCGCCGGACCCGCATCACGCTGGAGGCTGTGCGTCAGGTGCGACCGGGTTTCCGCCTCGCTGAGCGGATATCCCTGCACGACCGACTTCAGCAGGATGCCGTCCGCAGTGATGGCGAGTGCCTCGGCGACCGGACGAGGACAGTGTCTGGCGAGCATCGAGGGCATCGAATCGCCCCATTCTTGGCTCAGTGCCCTTAGTTGCGGTCGACGCAACGCGGCCAGATAAAGCTCGAACTCCACGATCGTGCGGCCGACGTTCTCGGCGACGGTCCGAACCAGGTAGCCGGCGAGGGCGTTGACGACATCACCGTCCGCCTCGATGGTCGCGCTGACCAAAGCGAACTCCAGTTCGGTCCTGGCCTTGGCCACCCGCATGGCCGCCTCGAGCAGATCGTCCAGAGTCTTGAAGTGGTATGTCGTGGAGCCCAGCGGGACCCCGGCGACCGCCGCCACCGCCCGGTGAGTCAGGCCCTCCACTCCCCGCGCGGAGACTACTTCGAGCGCTGCGATCGCCAAGTGTTCGGCCCGATGTGGGTCGTGGGTGCCTTTGGGCATTAGAAGCCGCCGCAGTACTGGTGATCGAGCACGCGATCATCTTAAGGCGACCGCTGGTTCTTGATCTTTGGCTTGGCGCGGGTCTTCAGCCTCGCGAGTGTTGACTCGCGCGCAGAGCCGTTTCGACTTGGTATGCGTGGACGAGCAGGGACACGTGCGACGCCGATGGGCTCGAGGCGTCACCTCTGCCCCGTGATAGAGCCGACGGTAGCTAGCGCGACGACGGCCGGAATTGTGATTTCAAACTCTCTATCTCTGTTCCCGTGTTCTACCTCAGACGAGTCCTCTGCCAGGCGGTTATCTCTGACCTCGGCCAAAGTTTCGCCCTCTTCGGGCCTCGGTCCACCAGGGGTCGGGGCATGTCCACGAGGGTTCAGAACGCCACCGGATGCCCGGTGATTTCCCCTGCTCGCCGCAAGAGCAAAGAACGCGGCGGGATCGTGATCGGCAAGTACGGTCACGCCGCCGCCCAGCTCCCGCCAAGCCGAGCACGCACAGCGTGGATAGAAGAATGCGGAGGGCACGTCCTCTACGCGGCTGGCGGGACGATCTACGAGCGGGCCGTGACGTTCGACGGGAGCCTTGACTTCGTTGAAGTGACACGGCACCAGACCAAACGAGACCGCAAGTCGGATGGCAGCTGGGCGTTCTACGCTCGGCACACCCTGACCTGTGGATCGAGCGGAACGGTTCACGATTGGTGGGAGCCGCTCACCCCGACCCAGACGGATGAGGCGTTCAAGTTCAATCGCAGTGACTACCTGCGCGTCCTACCCCCAACCGACCCCGACTACAGCCGCGTCTACGGCATGCGGGCGGACACCGAGTCGCTGAATGCGCCGTTCGAGCGCGCCTTCTACAACCGACGGCTTCCGGCCTGGGGGCTGCACAACCAGACCGTCATCGTGCTCCTGGCAGCACTCGCCCAGAACGCCTGGGCACGCCACACCTGGCAGCGGGCGATCGACCGACAACAAGCACCGCCCCAAGTGGCCGCCTGATCCCCCACTGCACACCGATCGCCAATCGGGGCTCAACCACGCCCACCCACGGATCCAGAGCCACGAGATCGCTCCCTGACACCCC
>JANLWJ010000534.1:0-3151 GCA_031364455.1 Actinomycetes bacterium
CCCTTAGTGGCCCATGCCCAGGCCACCGTCGACCGGAATCACCGCTCCCGTCACGTAGCCAGCCCCGTCACTGGCCAAGAAGGTGACAACGTCGGCGACCTCCTTGGGCGTCGCGTACCGGCCGAGCGGGATCTGACGCAGGATCTGCTCCCGGCGCTCCTCGGGGATCTCAGCTGTCATGTCCGTCTCGACAAACCCGGGGGCTACCACGTTGGCGGTGATCCCGCGCGATCCGAGCTCACGTGCGGTCGATCGGGCAAATCCGATTAGGCCCGACTTAGCCGCCGCGTAGTTCGTCTGACCTGCCGACCCGAGCATCGCAACGACAGACGAGATGAAGATCAGTCGTCCGCGCTTCATCCGGAGCATTCCCTTGCTGGCCCGTTTGGCCACCCGGAAGGAGCCAACCAGGTTCGTCTGGATCACCGCGTCGAAGTCGTCATCGGTCATCCGGAGGAGCAAGGTGTCCCTGGTGATCCCGGCATTGGCCACCAGGATCTCAACGGGCCCTTGATGCTCCTCGACAGCGGCAAACGCGGCATCGAGTGACTCGGGGTCGGTGACGTCTGCACGCACGGCAAAGACTCCATCGGGCGGTTCTCCTGAGCGGTAGGTGATCGCGACGCTGTCGCCGAGCGCCACGAAGGCCTGCGCCACCTCCCAACCGATTCCACGGTTACCTCCGGTCACCAACACCGAACGCGCCACGACTACTCCCTCCAGCGTTGAGCCCGACCGACGCCGAACCCGCGTCGAAACGCTACCGGGCTGCAGCGATCTGTGGTCAAGGCAGGTAGGTTCAGGCCATCACCAGCGAGGCCCCGAACCGGGCCAGTGACGGGAGGTCAGGTGAGCGCGCGCACACCGGATGCGATCGATGAGGAGTTCCGTTCCCTGCCTCTACAGGTGTTGGCTGATGCCGCACTGCAGGCAGCTCGCGACGGGGGTGCAACCTACGCGGCCTTCCGTATGGAGCGCATCCTGGGCACCTCGATCCGGCTTCGGGATGCCGAGGTCGAAGGCGTCAACGACACCGAGGATGTCGGCTACTCCATCCGGGTCATCGTTGATGGAACGTGGGGATTTGCTGCCGATGTCGACCGCACTCCGGAAGCCGTCGTCCGCACAACGCGTCGAGCACTCGACCTGGCCAGAGTCAGCGCGCCGGTCAACACCGAGCCGGTCGATTTGGCACCGGAACCCGCGCACCAGGGAACGTGGCGCTCGTCCTACGAGATCGACCCGTGGTCAGTGCCCCAGGAAGAAAAGCTCGCCCTGCTGCAGGAGTGGAGCCGGCGCTTGCTGGCTGCGCCAGGCGTCGACCACGTCGACACCTCCCTGTTTGCTGTCAAGGAGAACAAGTTCTACGCTGACCTCGCCGGAACCGTGACGACGCAGCAACGGGTGCGGATGTTTCCTGAGTTCGACGCAGTCGCCATCAATGCCGACACCGGCGCGTTCGAAACGATGGGCACGATCGCTCCCCCGGTTGGACGCGGCTGGGAGTATCTGACCGGCCCGGGGTACGACTGGGCCACCGAGCTCGAGCGCCTCCCCGGGTGGCTCGTCGAAAAACTCAATGCTCCGAGCATCGAACCGGGTCACTACGATCTGGTGATCGACCCGAGCAACCTGTGGCTGACCATCCATGAGTCCATCGGGCATGCCACTGAGCTTGACCGCGCCCTCGGCTACGAGGCGAACTACGCCGGAATGTCCTTCGCGACTCCCGACAAGCTCGGCACTTTGCAATACGGCTCCCCGATCATGCACATCACCGGAGACCGCACCGTCGAACATGGCCTCTCCAGTGTCGGCTGGGATGACGAAGGCGTACAGGCCCAGTCCTTCGACATCGTCAAGGATGGTGTCCTGGTCGGCTACCAACTCGACCGCCGCATCGCCTCGCGCGTCGGGTACGAACGATCGAACGGCTGCGCCTTCGCTGACTCTCCCGGACACGTGCCCATCCAACGCATGGCTAATGTCAGCCTGCAGCCGGTGACAAACGGGCCTTCGACGGAGCAGATGATCTCCGACGTCGAGGATGGGCTGTACATAGTCGGCGACAAGAGCTGGTCGATCGACATGCAGCGGTACAACTTCCAGTTCACCGGTCAACGCTTCTTCCGGATCCGATCGGGAGAGCTCGCTGGACAGGTCAAGGACGTCGCCTACCAGGCGACGACCACCGACTTCTGGGGATCGATGGCCGTCGTCGGCGGCCCGGACACCTACGTGCTCGGTGGGGCGTTCAACTGCGGCAAGGCCCAACCTGGCCAAGTCGCACCGGTGAGTCATGGTGCGCCATCAGCGACCTTCACCTCCGTCAATGTCCTCAACACAGCCGCAGAGGGTGCCCGATGAGACCGCACGCAATCGTCGAGGCCGCCCTGGCGCAGTGCACCGTCGACGCCATGACCGTCGTCTGCCAGGAGCATTCCCAGACCAACCTGCGGTGGGCGGCAAACACGCTCACGACCAACGGTGTCATGCGCAGCGTTGATATGACCGTTATCGCAATTGCAGGTAGTGGGGCCGGGCGGGCGGCAGGCGTTGCCAGTGCCAGCGTCGCTGACGCATCAGACGTCGCAGCGATCGTCGCTAGGGCCGAGGCTGTGGCGCGGGCAAGCGACCCCTCCCCTGACGCCGGTGATCTCATGGCCGGAGCAACGTCAGACAGCTTCGACGCGGCTCCGGAGGAGACATCGCCAGACGTCTTTGCCCAGTTCGCACCGGCGCTTGGCGACTGGTTCGGGGGCGCCCGCGAAAGGGAGTTTGAGCTCTTCGGGTTTGCCGAGCACGAGGTGACCACCACCTACCTGGGCAACACTGCTGGGCTTCGCCAGCGCCATGTTCAACCCACCGGGCGCGTCGAGATCACCGGAAAATCCTATGGTCGTACTCGCTCGACCTGGGTCGGTCGGTCAACGCGGGACTTCCGCGACATCAATGTTGAGAGCCTCGATGCCGAGGTCCGCACACGTCTCGGCTGGGCCGAACGCTCGATCGCTCTCGACCCTGGCCGCTACGAGGTCCTGCTACCGCCGTCCGCGGTTGCCGACCTCATGGTGTACCTCTACTGGACCGCATCGGCTCGCGATGCCGCCGAGGGGCGCACCGTCTTCTCCCTTCCCGGTTGTGGAACACG
>JANLWJ010000540.1:0-2603 GCA_031364455.1 Actinomycetes bacterium
ATCCGGTGCCACCGACCGCCCAGGCGCCGAACCCGACGCGAGTGATGTCCATGCCGGTGGTGCCGAAAGCGATGGTGGGAAGAATCGTCATGGCCAGATCCTGTCAGGCCACCGGAACTCGTTCGGACTCGACCTCACACCCGCTCTTCGGCGTGGACTGCCGCCGCCGACGACCACGGCACGGCACGTCAGCTAGCGGCCGTCAGTGCTCGTTCAGCCCGACGCGGCAACCCTCTCTCCGAGGCCCGGTGGTGGAAATAGGGTCATGCGATAGTGGGCAGATGATTGACACGGCGGTCGACTTCTTCGTGGGCCTGGAATCACAGGTGTGGGGCGCGCTCGCGCGGGGCGACGCGGTCGCCGATCAAGTCCTGCTCTCCGATGACTTCATCGGGGTCTACCCGACTGGGTTCGCCGATCGTTCGGACCATGTTGGCCAACTCGACCAAGGCTCCACCGTCGCGGACTACGAGATCGAGGTCGAGACCGCGACCGTCCGAATGCTCACCAAAGAGCACGCCCTGTTGTCATACGAAGCCCGCTTCCGTCGTCATGCCGGTGACGGCGTCGAACGGGTGTACGTGTCCTCCATATGGTCGCAGCGCGGTCGCCAATGGGTGAACGTATTCAGTCAGGACACGCCTGCCTCCGAGTAGTGCAGGAGCGAACGACCTCGGGGGGATTGCCCTGCTCGACGCCCGCCCTTTCGGCTGTCCTGTCTTAGCTGATGCGCACGTCCAGCGCTGCTCGCATCGTGTCCTCCTCGTTGGTGCGCGTCCTTGTGGCGCGCGCTCGAGGGACACCGAACCTAACGCACGTTGGTGAACACAAACGGGCGGTCGGCGTCGGAGAAAACCGAGAGCGCATCGCGGACGACCTCTTCGCTGTGGCCGTACACGTAGACCCATGCCGTGTCGATCCAGTTGACGCCGCGCTCCACCCCTCGTCGGATCGCCGCGACGGACTCGGAGTCGTCCTGCGGTCCCCAGCCACCTGACCATCCGGTGCCACCGACCGCCCAGGCGCCGAACCCGACGCGAGTGATGTCCATGCCGGTGGTGCCGAAAGCGATGGTGGGGAGGTCCGAACTCGAAGAGGGCGTCATGAGGAAATCCTGCCACCTCCCCTGCGACTCAAACTATGAACCGGGTGGCCGGTATCCCACGGTGATCTTCGTCGCGGCATCGACCTCGCTGGGCTCGACGAGCACCACAGTCTCGTAGCTGCTGATCGCCCCCGATGACCCGACGGCCGCCGCGACAGCCATCGCCGTTGCGTGATCGGGAACGTCGGCGATCACGTAGACGTCATCGGTGCCGAACGCGAAGTAGAACGACTCTAGCGATCCGCCGACGCTCCCCAGGATCTTCTCGATGGTGGCGGCGCGGGCGGTGCCGCCTTCCTTCATGACGCCCTTGATGCCGTCGGCGCTGTAGGAGACTTTCAAGAGGTATTTGGCCATGGTGGCTCCTCACACTGGAAGGACTCCATCAAAGGCCCGGACGAAGGTCGAGGTCAACAGAGAGGTGAATCACCTGCCTGGAGGTGAGCGAACAACCGGCGGCTAGGGTCACGCCATGGAGTATCGACGCCTGGGCCGCAGCGGCCTCAAGATCACTGAAATCACCTACGGCAACTGGCTCACCCACGGCGCCCAGATCGACCAGGACGCCGCCACGGCGTGCGTGCACGCTGCGCTTGATGTCGGCATCACGACGTTTGACACCGCTGACGTCTACGCGTGGGGCAAGGCCGAGAGCGCACTGGGAGTTGCCCTCGCCGGACAGCGTCGTGAAGGACTGGAGATCTTCACCAAGGTGTACTGGCCAACCGGCCACGGCCAGAACGACCGCGGGCTCTCGCGCAAGCACATCATGGAGTCGTGCCACGCGTCGCTTAAGCGGCTCGGTACCGACTATGTCGACCTCTACCAGGCGCACCGGTTCGACTACGAAACCCCGCTCGACGAGGTGCTCCACGCCTTCGACGACCTGATCCGTCAGGGCAAGGTCCTCTACGCGGGGGTCAGCGAGTGGAAGGCGAGCCAGATCCAGGACGCTGTCACCATGCAGCGCGAGCTCGGCTACGACAGGTTCGTATCGAGCCAGTCGGAGTATTCGATGCTCTGGCGGGTGATCGAGGACCAGGTCGTCCCGACGAGCAAGGAGCTCGGGCTCTCGCAGATCGTCTGGTCACCCATGGCTCAGGGCGTGCTCACCGGCAAGTACCTTCCCGGCGGACAGCTGCCGGCCGGAAGCAGGGCCACCACCTCAGACGGTGCCGACATGATGGAGGACTACCTCCGCGACGACATCCTGTCCCGCGTCCAACAGCTGAAGCCCATCGCTGACGACGCCGGGCTCACGATGGCGCAGTTGGCCATCGCCTGGGTGCTGCAGAACGACAATGTCGCCGCCGCCCTCGTGGGGGCGTCCCGTCCCGAGCAGGTGAAGGACAACGCCGGGGCATCCGGCGTCCGCCTCGAACCAGAGCTCATGGACCAAATCGACAAAGTCCTTGGCGACGTCGTGGAGCGCGATCCCGCCAAGACCGAGAGCCCCGACCCCCGCGCCTAGTAGCGGCGTCGGCACGACGCCGTCGGA
>JANLWJ010000567.1:0-2938 GCA_031364455.1 Actinomycetes bacterium
TGACATCGAGGTCGACCGATGCGAGCCGACGCATAACGGTGTTACGTCGTGAGTCAGTACGCAGCGAGCAGCCGGATGCGCAGTGCTCGCACGCCGTTGGCGTCGACACGAGGTCGAACGGGCGCGAACGGAAGCGGTACATCGCGCTGGTCAAGGCCCCGACAGGACAGATCTGGATGGTGTTGCCCGAGTAGTACGAGTTGAAGGGGACGTCCTCAGCGATTCCAACCTGCTGTTGCGAACCACGCTCGAGCAACTCGATGAATGGGTCGCCGGCAATCTGCTCGGAGAACCGCGTACATCTGGCGCAGGAGACACACCGCTCGCGGTCGAGGAGCACCTGGGCCGACAGGTTGATCGGCTTCGGGAAGGTGCGCTTAGGCCCGTCAAAACGCGTGTCGCCCTGACCGTTCGTCATCGCCTGGTTCTGCAGCGGGCACTCCCCGCCCTTGTCACAGATCGGGCAGTCGAGCGGGTGGTTGATGAGCAGGAACTCCATGACGCTGCGCTGCGCCTCGTCAGCAACCCCGGAGGTCATCTGCGTCTTGACCACCATGCCGTCCGAACACGTGACCGCGCAGGCTGGCTGGGGTTTGGGCATGCCCTCGACCTCAATGAGGCACATTCGGCAGGCAGCGACCGGGTCGAGCAGCGGATGATCACAGAAGCGAGGCACGGCCAGCCCGAGCTGCTCGGCGGCCCGGATGATCAGAGTTCCCTTCGGAACTGAGGTCTCGACTCCGTCGATCTTCAGCGTCACGAGGTCTGGACGTGGTTCGAGCGCGTCCCCCGTCGTCGATGCAGTGGTCACGGTCATCAGGCATTCACTCCCGCGAAGACTGTGGCGGCAACTGGGTCATAGAGGTCAGCGGCAGCGGTACGCGTACCAAGCGCAATCTCGTCAGCGAAGTACTTGATGGCGCCAGGGAACGGCGTTGCCGCCGCATCGCCCAGCGCACAGAACGAACGGCCCATGATCTGCGCAGAAACCTCGTTGATGCGGGTGATATCGGCGTCGGAACCGACGCCGCTCTCGAGGCGACGGAGCAGATCGACGAGCCAATAGGTGCCCTCGCGGCAGGGCGTGCACTTGCCGCACGACTCATGCTTGTAGAACTCCAGCCAGCGGGTGACCGCGCGCGTCACGCTGGTGGTCTCGTCGAAGACCATCGGGGTACCGGTACCGAGCATCGAACCGGCGGCCGCAATGTCCTCATAGGTATAGGGAACATCGAGGTGCTCTTCTGTGAGCAGCGGGACGCTCGACCCTCCCGGCACCCAGAACTTCAGACGCCGCCCCTTGCGCATGCCGCCGGACCACTCGAGCAGCTCGCGCATCGTGGTACCCATCGGCGCCTCGAAGATGCCGGGTCGCTCTACGTGTCCGGAGACCGCAAAGAGCTTGACCCCTGGTGACTTCTCGCTGCCGTATGAGGTGTACCAGTCGGCACCGTTGGTGACGATCGACGGAACGCTCGCGATCGTCTCCACGTTGTTGACGACCGTTGGTGCTGCGTAGAGGCCGGCAACAGCGGGGAACGGTGGCTTGAGCCGGGGCTGACCGCGGAACCCCTCCAACGAGTCGAGCAGTGCAGTCTCTTCGCCGCAGATGTAGGCACCGGCGCCGGCGTGGACGACGACCTCGAGGTCGAAGCCAGAACCCTGGATGTTGCTACCCAGAAGGCCGGCAGCGTAGGCCTCACGGACAGCGGCTGCCACGCGTCGGATGGCGTGCGGGACCTCGCCGCGGATGTAGATGAACGCGCAATTGGCCCGGATCGCATACGAGGTGATGATGACGCCCTCAACCAACGAGTGCGGGTTCGCCAGCATCAGCGGCACGTCCTTGCAGGCGCCGGGCTCTGACTCGTCTGCGTTGACCACCAGGTAGTGCGGCTTGCCGTCACCTTGCGGGACAAAGCCCCACTTCATCCCGGTGGGGAACCCCGCGCCACCACGACCGCGCAGTCCGGAGTCTTTGACCAGCTGAATGATCTCGTCCGGTTGCTTGGCAAACGCAAGTGCAAGAGCGTCATAACCACCGTGGCGGCGGTATCCATCGATTGTGTACGAGTCAGCCTCGTCCCAGTGGGCCGAGAGCACTGGCGTCAGTGGCATGTCAGTTCCCCTTCACCTTCGCCGCGCCCTGACCTTCGGCCGCAGCGCTGCGGTCGGCATCGCCGTTCTGCTGCGCGAGCCGCAGGCCGGCCAGCATGCGGTCGTCACGGTGATCGCCTTCGGCAGTCAGCCCGTCGTCGACACCAGCGATCGTGCGCTCGGCATCGACGAAGGGGCGCACCACCGGCCCGCGGGTGCTCTGGATCGGGCGCCCCGCGCGCGCATCATCGACAACCTGCTTGGCCTTCGCGACCGTCATGTCGTCCAGGAACTCCCAGTTGGCAGTCATGACAGGGGCATGGGTACAGGCGGCTTGGCATTCGATGCGCTCGAGGGTGACGGCCGCGTCATCGGTGGTTTGGTTGTTCCCAACGCCGCAGTGGTCAACCAGTGCATCCCAGATCTCGTCGCCGCCGAGAACCGCGCAAAGTGAGTTGATACAGACTCCGACGCGCACGCGTCCGCTCTCGCGCTTGAGGTACATCGTGTAGAACGTGGAGACCGCGGTGACTTCAGCCTCGGTGAGCTCAACGATCTCAGCGACAACGGCGATGCCATCAGGGCTGATGTAACCCTCGTCAGCCTGCGCCAGGTGGAGCAGCGGCATCAGCGCCGACCGTTTCCGGGGATACCGGACGAGCACCTCGCGCATCTGCGCCCTGGTGGTCTCTGAGATGGCCATCGGTGTCCTTCGTCTGTCTTCAGTCGGGGTCAGCGGTCCACGCCGCCCATGACGGGGTCAATAGAGGCGACAGCAACGATGACGTCGGCGATCTGGGCGCCGACACACATGGCACCGACGGCCTGCAGGTTGTTGAAC
>JANLWJ010000016.1:0-3042 GCA_031364455.1 Actinomycetes bacterium
CGGCTCGGGTACTACGCCCAGGAGCACGAGACGCTCGACCCCGAGCGCAGTGTGCTCGAGAACCTGCTGTCGTCGTCGCCGAACCTGAGTGAGTCCGAGGGACGCAGCCTGCTGGGCGGCTTTCTCTTCATCGGCGACACCGTCTACCAGCCGGCCGGCACCCTTTCTGGCGGAGAGAAGACCCGGTTGGCTTTGGCCTGTCTGGTGGTGTCGAGTGCAAACGTGCTCCTCCTCGACGAGCCGACGAACAACCTCGATCCGGCCAGTCGGGAAGAGATCCTCGCAGCGTTGCGCCGGTACCCGGGCGCGATCGTTCTGGTAACCCACGACGAGGGAGCGGTTGAGGCACTGTCGCCAGAGCGGTTGATTCTGCTGCCAGATGGGGTGGAGGACCTTTGGTCCGCCGACTACGCCGACCTGGTCTCGTTGGCCTGACCGGTCACGACGGTAACGGGCACTTTCAAGTGGCCGGACCCCCGTCTTACCCGCATCATCGTAGTGATGGCTCACAAGACGAGGAGACGGACGTGGCACAGCTGACAAAGGGCCGGCGCATCACAGGTGATGAGCGGGGGGACCTTTCCGACAAGCTTCGTCGGCAGTACGAGGGCGGGCGCAGCATCCGGTCGATCGCGACCGAGACAGGCAGGTCCTATGGGTTCGTTCATCGTGTGCTGCTCGAGTCAGGGGCGACGCTGCGTGGACGGGGCGGCGCGACCCGCGCGAAGTCCTAGTCGCGGCCGCTGGCGTTCGCAGAACGCGTAGTGGGGAAGGGTCTAGGGCGCTCGGTCGTTGGGCCTTCTAGGGTGAGGCAGTCTCCTCACCCACCTGATTCCCTGCCGGAGGACCTGTGAGTATGCACAGCTGGTCGACGCTGCGCTCCTTTGCGCGCGACGGCAGCGTTGCTAACCAGAAACTGGCGCCGGGGACGGTGCGCCGGATCGCCGGCTACGCCGATCCATACCGTCGGCCGATTGGCTTCTTCCTGGTCCTGACCGTTGTCGATGCCTTTTTGGTCGTAGCGAGCCCGCTGTTGCTCGGCCGGCTCATCGACGATGGAGTAGCGCAAGACAACAAGCAGGTCGTCGTCACGCTGGCTCTGATCGTTGCTGGGATCGCCGTTTTCGAGGCCCTGCTCTCACTGATTCTGCGCTGGTACTCGGCCCGGATCGGTGAGGGTCTTATCTACGACCTGCGCAGCCAGGTCTTCGACCACGTACAGCGAATGCCTTTGGCATTCTTCGTTCGCACCCAGACCGGCGCATTGATCTCCCGGCTGAACAGCGATGTCATCGGAGCCCAACAAGCCTTCACCACCACGCTCTCGAGTGTGGTCTCGAACAGCATCAGTCTGGTTGTCGTCACCATCGCCATGCTGGCCTTGTCCTGGCAGATCACGCTAGCCGCGTTGGTACTCGTTCCGATTTTCCTGGTTCCGGCCCGCTACGTTGGTCGGCGCCTTGCCGAGATGTCCCGCGAAGCCATGCAGCTCAACGCTGAGATGAGCTCGACCATGACCGAGCGCTTCAACGTGTCTGGGGCTCTCCTGGTCAAGCTCTTCGGTCGACCGGACGACGAGGCAGTTGAGTTCAGCGGTCGAGCTCGCAGGGTGGCCGACATCGGCATTCAGATCGCGATGGCCAACCGTGCCTTCTTCACCGCGCTGACACTGATCGCATCCCTGGCGACGGCTCTTGTCTACGGAGTCGGTGGCGTCCTGACGATCGACGGGGCCCTCACCACCGGGACGCTTGTCGCCCTGGCGGCCCTGCTTGGCCGGCTCTACGGCCCGCTCACTGCACTGTCGAACGTCCGCGTCGACATCATGACCGCGTTGGTCAGCTTCGAGAGGGTCTTCGAGGTGCTCGACCTCAAACCGATGATCGCCGACAAGGAGTCCGCCGTCGACCTTCCCCTTGGTCCGGCGTCGGTGCGCTTCGACCAGGTCTCGTTCTCCTACCCTCGTGCTGAGGACGTCTCCCTAGCGTCGTTGGAGGCGGTGGCACGCACCGACAGCGCCCCTTCCGGTCCGGTGCTGCACGACATCAGCTTTGAGGTGGCTCCGGGCCAGTTGGTGGCTCTGGTCGGTCCGTCGGGTGCCGGCAAGACCACGCTCACGTCGTTGGTAAACCGGCTCTACGACGTCTCCGAAGGTCACGTGCTGGTGGGCGGCCTTGACGTCCGTGACGTGACGTTGAGCTCCCTGCAACGTTCGGTCGGCGTTGTTACCCAGGACGCCCACCTCTTCCACGACACGATCGAGGCGAACCTTCGCTACGCCTTGCCAACAGCGACCGAGACCGAGATCTGGGACGCGCTGCGCTCGGCCCGGATTGAAGATCTCGTCCGGTCGTTCCCAGACGGTCTGGCCACAGTGGTGGGGGACCGAGGTACCGGCTCTCCGGTGGAGAGAAGCAGCGCCTCGCCATCGCCCGGCTGCTGCTGAAGTCGCCAGCGGTCGTCATCCTCGACGAAGCCACCGCACACCTCGACAGTGAGTCAGAGCGATATGTCCAGGAAGCGCTCGACACGGCACTTGAGGGACGTACGTCACTGGTCATTGCGCACCGGCTCTCGACGGTGCGGGCCGCTGACCAGATCCTCGTGGTTGAGGACGGGCGCATTGTCGAGAGGGGCGATCACGACACGCTCTTGGACCAAGGTGGCCTGTACGCCGATCTCTACCGCACCCAGCTCGCGCCGCAGCTCTGACTCCCACCGAGGCTCGTCGAGTGCACGGCTGGTTGACGGTTTTGGTCGTCGAGTGTGTTCGCCGGGTGCGTTCGCCGGGTGGTGGGTTTGCCGTTGTGGGGTCTGGGGAAACCCTGTGCGGAACGTGAGTGGACTGTCAGACCCGGGTGGCAGGGTGCAGTCCATGAACTCCTCCACTACTGGCATCGGCGAGCAGGTCGATGGCCTGCTCGACGCCGCGGCCCCGGCCGCGCAGTTGGGGGATGACGGGCTCCGCGACGAGCTGGTGGCATGTGAGCAGGCGGCGCAGATGTTGGCGGCCCGTCAGGGGCAGATGATGGTCGAGATGGG
>JANLWJ010000029.1:0-2802 GCA_031364455.1 Actinomycetes bacterium
CACCGGCGACGACGACGATCGACTGCGGTCCCTCGTCGCGGCTCGTGACCACATCGGTGTCAACATCGATCAACACTCCCCCGGCAGCATCCACCAGGTCAGCGAGCATCTGGTCGGACACCTGCCAGTTGTCGTCGACCACCACATCGAGGGTGTCGGCCAGCGATGTGCCAGGTGCCGCGTCGTCCCCGAGCAGAACTGTGTCACCGAACGGAAGTCCGCCAGGGGTTGGCCCTTCGACGAACAGTCGTGACGGAATCAGCACTGATCCGGCGGTCTGGTTGTCGACGTCGTAGACCATGAGTGCTCCGGACGTCGCCGGACCACCTTCGTCAGCCAGGGTCATGGTCAGTGTGCGCTCAGTGCGGCCGGCCTCGTCGGGCGAGGCCGCGTCGTCACCGCGTCCGGCTAGCCAGAACACGAGCAGTGCGCCGAGTATGACGATGCCGACAACCGCAGCGCCGGTGACCATCCACCGTTGCTTGGCCGCACGCTGCTGCTCTTCACGCTGCTCACGTAGCTGCTTGCGAGACTGCTGCTGGACGGCCGTGGTCTTGGAGCCGGCCGGTAGCACGGTGGCTGGGCCTGAGCCGGACGGGGCCGAGCCACCGAGCCGGTCGGCCAACGAGACGCTGTCCTTGCGGGGTCGTGGCGCACCCGGCGCACGCTTGCCCGCCTTCTTGCCCGGCCGATGCCGGTGGCGTTCAGTCATGGGGCGTCCTGGCGGTACAGCCGGCGCTTAACGATGTAGCGCGCGACACCTTCGGGGACCAGGTAGTCGATGGGGCGCCCAGACGCCACCCGGTCACGCACCTCGGTGGACGAGATGGCCAGCGCCGGGACCTCGACGAGGTTCACCTCACCGGAGGGAAGACCGGGGTCGGCCAGGACGTGGCCGGGCCTGGTGACGCCAACGAAGTGCGCCAGGGCAAAGAGCGCCGCAACGTCGCGCCAGGTGAGCAGCTGGGCGAGGGCGTCGGCGCCGGTGATGAAGTACAGCTGTCCTGCCTCCGGGTACGCAGCCTGGAGGTCGCGCAGGGTGTCGAGGGTGTAGGTGGGGCCGTCGCGGTCGATGTCGACGCGGCTGACCGAGAAGCGCGGGTCGGACGCGGTGGCGATGACGGTCATCAGATAGCGGTCCTCCGCCGGTGACACAGCCCGGTCGACCTTCTGCCACGGAGCGCCGGTCGGAACAAAGACCACCTCGTCGAGTTCGAAGGAGGCCGCCACCTCGCTGGCCGCCACCAGGTGGCCGTGGTGGATGGGGTCGAACGTGCCCCCCATGACACCGATCCGCTGCATGTGGGCGACCCTACTGGCGCGAGCACCGTGGACCGGCGCACCGCCGCGGTGTCGGGGTCAGCGGTCCGGGTTGAGCCGGGAAACCGCAAAGAGCAGAACGGCGAAAAGCAGGAAGGTGCCGATCCCCAACGAGAGGGCGAGCGGCAGACCGGAGACCTCTTCTTCGACCACCGTCTCAGAAAGCTGGATCAGTGCGTTCATGCGCCACCTTCAGGTACTCGGAACGGACGGGGTCAGCCTAGCGAAGAGCCGTGGTCAGGTGCGGATGTGGCCGTCTCCGGTCACCACATACTTGGTGCTGGTCAGCTCGGTCAGCCCCATCGGGCCTCGCGCGTGGAGCTTCTGGGTGCTGATGCCGATCTCGGCGCCGAAGCCGAACTCCCCGCCGTCGGTGAACCTGGTCGAGGCATTCACCATCACAGCGGCAGCATCCACCTGGGCGACGAACGCGCGCGCAGCCGACTGGTTCTCGGTGACGATTGCCTCGGTGTGGCCCGTTGACCACTGCCTGATGTGCCGGACAGCATCGTCGAGTGAGTCGACCACCCCAGCTGCAATGTCGAGCGAGTAGTACTCAGCGGCCCAGTCTTCGTCGGTGACCTCGGCGAAGCCGATCCCGCTTGACTCGGCGTACGGGCGTATCCGGGCATCGCCATGGACCGTGACTCCGGACTCGTTGAGCGCCGCAAGTGCGCGGGGCAAGAACTCATCGGCGATGTCGGCATGGACGAGGAAGGTCTCGGCCGCATTGCAGACGCTGGTGCGCTGGGTCTTGGCGTTGACCAGCAGCGGCACGGCCTTGTCGATGTCGGCCGCGGCGTCGATGTAGACGTGACAGTTGCCGACGCCGGTCTCGATGACGGGAACCGTCGACTCCTCGACGACCGAGCGGATCAGTCCGGCTCCCCCACGGGGGATGAGCACATCGACCAGACCTCGGGCGGTCATCAGGTGCTTGGCCGCTTCGTGGGTGGTGCCCGGCACCAGCTGGATGCAGTCGCGCGGCAGCCCGGAGGCCTCGAGGGCGTCCTGCATGACCCCGACCAGCGCCATGTTGGAGTCGTAGGCGGACGACGAGCCGCGCAGCAGGACGGCGTTGCCCGACTTCAGGCCGAGCCCGGCGGCGTCAACGGTGACGTTGGGGCGGGCCTCGTAGATGATGCCAACCACCCCCATCGGCACCCGGATCTGGCGAACATCAAGTCCGTTCGGCAGCGTGTAGCCGCGGATGACCTCGCCAACCGGGTCTGGCAGCCCAGCGACGTCGCGCAGCGCCTCAGCGATCGCGGCCAACCGTTCGCGAGTGAGGGTGAGCCGGTCGACGAGCCCAGCGGCGGTTCCGGCAGCAACGGCGCGCTCGACGTCGCCGTTGTTCGCCGCGACGACCTCGTCAGCCCGCGCGTCCAGGGCATCGGCGATGGCACAGATGGCGGCGTCCTTCGCGGCGCGGGTCGCCGGTGCCAGAACGGTGGACGCGGCGCGAGCCCGGCGCGCAGCGTC
>JANLWJ010000061.1:0-1563 GCA_031364455.1 Actinomycetes bacterium
ACTACGACGTCCCCGAAGAGGATCAGATTCCTTACGATCCCGAGGCGGCCAATGCGATGCTCGACGACGCCGGTTACACGAGAGGCGAGGATGGAGTGCGTGTTGACCCTGCCACCGGCGACCGCCTCGCGCTGCGGATGCCGATCTCCCAGGAGACCGCCGGGGCGCTTCCCGCCGGACAGCTGATCGTCGGATACCTGGACCAGATCGGGGTCGAGGTCGAGATCCTTCCGGTCAGCGAGGGGAAGATGTACTCGTACTGGAAGACCGGCGACTGGGACGCCTACATCTGGTATTGGACGGGTGAACCGGATCCGAACTACCAGTTGACCACTCTGATGTCCGACCAATGCGGGGAGCTGAGCGACGGCTGCTGGAAGAACGCCGAGTATGACGCGCTCGTCAAGCAGCAAGAGACGATCATCGATCCCGATGAGCGGCAGGTAGTGGTGCACGAGGCATTGGCGCTGTCGTACGCCGAGGTTCCGTCGATCGCGCTCGCATATCCGAACAACATCGAGGCCTACCGCAACGATCAAGTCACCAACTTCACCCCCGTACCCGGCGACACCGGCTATCTGATCCCGGCCTACAACAACGTAGGAATGGTCACGGTGGAGCCCGTAACGGACAGCACCGCCACGACCGATGGCTCTACTGGTCTGTCGGCTGTGGGATGGGCGGCTGTCATCGGAGGGGTCGGCGTTGCCGCTTTCCTCTTCTTCCGTCGACGCTCCCGTGTCGACGAAGAGGAGGGCTGACCGTGGCCAGCCGCCAGCGATGAGGGCTCAATACATCGCTCGGAAGCTCGGTTGGGCCGCAGTGACACTGGTGTTCGTTCTCTGCTTCAACTTCTTTCTCTTTCGGATCATGCCGGGCGATCCTGCTGGCCTGCTGGCGCGAAGCCAGCGCCTGACCGAGACCGAGATCGCCGAGCAACGAGCGATCTTCGGCCTCGACAAGCCACTCATGTCGCAGTTCTGGACGTACCTGCAGGAAACCCTCACCGGGAACCTCGGGACGTCGTACCTGACCGGACAGCCAGTGGTCGAGACGATCAGCACCAGGGTCTGGCCCACAGTTCTTCTGGTCGGAGTCGGAACGTCGGTCGCCATCTGGCTCGGCCTGAGAATGGGTATCAAGGGCGGGTGGCGACGCGGATCGACTTACGACCGAACGAGGCTGTACGGCTCGCTCACGCTGTACTCCACCCCAGAGGGGTGGCTCGGCATGATGCTGCTCATCATCTTCGCCGGCTCGCTCGGCTGGTTCCCCGTCGGCGGGTACGACTCAGGGGAGGATCTCACTGGTCTGGCTCACGTCATCGACGTCGCCAAGCACCTCTTCCTACCGGCGGCGACGCTGGCGCTTGGCTACGGCGCCTCTTACATGATCGTGATGCGTTCGTCACTGATCGAGGTCAAGGACGAGGACTTCGTCGCGACGGCCAGGGCCAAGGGACTCACTGAGACCATGGTGCGACGACGCCATGCAGTGCCCAATGCGTTTCTGCCCTCGTTCACCTTGATCGTGCTGAGCTTTGGATTCGTGCTGGGCGGATCG
>JANLWJ010000095.1:0-4454 GCA_031364455.1 Actinomycetes bacterium
CATACGCCGCCGGCCTGTCGACGGATCTGTTGACCAACACGTTGCTCGCAACCCGGGCACCTGTCGTGGTCTGTCCGGCGATGCACACCGAGATGTGGGAGCACCCCGCGACGATCGCGAACGTCGCAACGCTGCGTCGCCGCGGTGTGTTGGTCGTCGAGCCTGCGGTGGGACGGCTTGCCGGAGCAGACAGCGGCAAGGGGCGCATGCCGGAGCCGGCGCAGATCCTCGAGGTCGTCGAGCAGGTCCTGCGCCGGCGTTCGGCCGACGCGTTCGACCTGCGTGGGCGCCACGTCCTCGTCTCGGCGGGCGGCACCCGCGAGCCACTCGACGCTGTTCGGTTCTTGGGCAACCGCAGCAGCGGACGTCAGGGCTATGCGCTTGCCTCTGCAGCAGCAGCGCGCGGGGCGGTGGTCGACCTGGTGGCGGCCAATGTTGAGTTGCCTGACCCCGCCGGCGTCACCGTCACCGCGGTCTCCACCGCCGCTGAGCTGAAGGACGCCGTGCTGTCCCGTTCGGCGCTGGCCGATGCTGTGGTGATGGCCGCAGCCGTTGCCGACTTCCGACCGAGCGTGACAACCGACCACAAGCTGAAGAAGGGCGACGGCGCTCCCACGGTCGTCCTTGAGCCGACTGATGATGTGCTCGCCGCCCTGGTGGCCGCCAAGCCCGACCATCAGCTGGTCGTCGGGTTCGCCGCCGAGACCGGGGACAGCAGCGCTGGCTGGCTGCAACATGGCAGGGACAAGCTGGCCCGCAAGCGTTGCGATCTGCTCGTCGTCAATGAGGTGGGCGCCGGCCTGGCCTTCGGGACCGACGACAACGCCGCCGTGGTATTGGGCGCTGACGGGTCCGAGACCGTTGTTCCACTCGGGCCCAAGCAGGCCCTGGCCCACATGGTGTGGGACCTCGTGCGCGGGAGATGGGCGTAACCGGTACACCGTTACTGCTTCCACGAAACGCTTGACTAGACTGCCGGCGACCGAGCCGCCCCCCGCCAACGAACTCCTGAGGAGCGCACCCCCGTGACAGGCCGACTCTTCACCTCCGAGTCCGTGACCGAGGGTCACCCGGACAAGATCGCTGACCAGATCAGCGACACGATTCTTGACGCGTTGTTGAAGGACGACCCGAACAGTCGGGTGGCGGTCGAGACACTCGTGACGACCGGGCTGGTCCACGTGGCCGGAGAGGTCACCACCTCGGCCTATGTCGACATCCCTGGGCTGGTCCGCGAGAAGATCCTGTCGATTGGGTACGACTCGAGCAAGAAGGGCTTCGACGGTGGCTCCTGCGGCGTCTCGGTCTCGATCGGTGCCCAGTCGCCGGACATCGCCCAAGGCGTCGACGACGCCTATGAGGAGCGGCACGACCACTCAGCTGATCCGCTCGACAGGCAGGGCGCCGGCGACCAAGGTCTGATGTTCGGCTATGCGTGTGAAGACACGCCTGAACTCATGCCATTGCCGATCATGATCGCGCACCGACTCGCGCAGCGCCTTGCCGAAGTACGCCGCGACGGCCAGATCCCGTATCTGCGACCAGATGGCAAGACCCAGGTCACCATCGAGTACGACGAAGACCGGCCGGTGCGGGTCGACACCGTTGTCGTCTCGACCCAGCACGCCAGCGACATCGACCTGGCCACCCTGCTGCAGCCGGACATCGAAGAGCTGGTGATCGCACCGACGCTCGAATCGTTCGCGATCGACACCCGTGATTACCGAGTGCTCGTCAACCCAACGGGGCGCTTCGAGGTGGGTGGTCCCATGGGGGACGCCGGCCTCACCGGACGCAAGATCATCATTGACACCTACGGCGGCATGGCTCGGCACGGTGGCGGGGCCTTCTCCGGAAAGGACCCGAGCAAGGTCGACAGGTCAGCCGCCTACGCCATGCGCTGGGTGGCCAAGAACGTCGTCGCAGCTGGCCTGGCGCGGCGCTGCGAGGTCCAGGTGGCCTACGCGATCGGCAAGGCGCACCCGGTTGGCCTGTTCGTCGAGACCTTCGGCACCGGCACGGTCGCCGACGAGGTCATCCAGAGGGCCGTGATGGAGGTCTTCGACCTTCGGCCGGCTGCGATCATCGCCGACCTCGACCTGCTCCGCCCGATCTACGCCCAGACCGCGGCCTACGGGCACTTCGGCCGAGATCTGCCTGACTTCACTTGGGAGCGCACCGGCCGTGCCGATGCGCTTGCCGCCGCCGCTGGCAGTTGACGCCGGTGATCCCCGGCTGGGGATCGAAGTCGTTGGTCAGTCGGGTCGGGTAGAACTGCGCACGTGCCTTTTGACGAGCGCCAGCTGAGCCTGGCCGACCTGCCGCCGGTCCAGGCGCGTCGACGCGCGGCGAAGGCGAAGAAGTCCGGGCCGCGCAGCTCTCCTGAGCTGGCCAGTGAGCTGCCGGTAGCCCGCATCGCCGTCGACATCTCCCTGCCCCACCTCGACCGGCTGTTTGACTACGCCGTCACCGAGAAGCAGAGCGCCACGGCGCGTCCTGGGGTGCGCGTCCGGGTCCGGTTCGCCGGGCAACTCGTCGACGGCTACATCATCGAACGCGTTGCCGTGAGCGGCCACGGCGGTCGGCTGGCCCGATTGAGCTCGGTGGTGTCGAGCGAACAGGTGCTGACACCAGACATCGCGACATTGGCCAGAACCGTGGCCGACCGGTACGCCGGGGCGCTTGCCGACGTACTTCGGTTGGCCATCCCGCCCCGTCATGCCGCCGCTGAGCGGGAGGCCACCGACACCCCAGCCCCGGCCACGGATCCGACCCCGGATCCGACCCCGGGGGAAGCTGGGGATCTGCCGGGAACCGGTACCGGTACTTGGGACGCCTACCGCAATGGCTCAGCTATGGTGGCCGCGCTCAGGGACGGGCGATCGCCGAGGGCAGCCTGGTGTGCGCTGCCTGGCGTCGCAGGGGGTCTGCCTTCATGGGCGACGGCTGTCGCTGAGGCTCTCCAGTCGGTTCGTCGCTCAGGCCAAGGTGCCATTGTCGTGGTTCCTGACCATCGCGATGTCGAGAGCGTGATCGTTGCACTCGCCGATGGCGGTATCGACGCGCTGGCACTGACCGCAGACCTCGGCCCGCGCGAGCGGTACCGCAGATGGCTGGCAGTGCTGCGGGGTGGCACTCGGTTCGTCGTAGGCACCCGTGCTGCCGTGTATGCACCAGTGCAGAATCTGGGACTGATCGTGGTCTGGGATGACGGAGACGACCTGCATGCCGAGCCACGTGCCCCGTACCCACATGTGCGGCAGGTCGCTGCGCTCCGTGCACACCAGAGTGGTGCCGCGCTCATCATCGGTGGCTACCACCGCACCGCAGAGTCGGCGGCACTGATCCAGCGAGGCTTCCTCCAGTCGGTGGTCGCAGACCGTGGCACCGTGCGGAGCGCCGCACCCCGGATTCGGGCCAGCAGCGATGCAGTGTCAGGCGGAGACCCGATGGCTGCAGCGGCCCGCCTTCCCACGACCGCTTGGCGTACGGCACGGGAGGCCCTGGCCAAAGGCCCGGTACTGGTTCAGGTACCTCGCCGAGGGTACGTACCTCGACTGGCCTGCGAGCGATGCCGCGAACCAGCGCCGTGTCCAACCTGTCAGGGCCCGCTCGGTCTCCGGGACGGACAGCGAGCACCGATCTGCCAGTGGTGCGCGGGCGTTGCTTCGCCCTGGCGGTGTGCGGCGTGCGGCAATGAGCGGCTCCGAGCGCTCGTCATTGGCGCCAAACGAACTGCTGAAGAGCTCGGCCGGGCCTTCCCCGGAGTGCCAGTGCTCACCTCAGGTGGTCGGACCGTTCGACGCGAGGTCTCCAATGCGCCGGCAGTCGTTGTGGCGACTCCTGGGGCCGAGCCGATCGCACGTGATGGCTACGCGGCCGCCCTGCTCCTCGACACCTGGGCGCTCCTCGGGCGCGCTGACCTCCGTGCTGCTGAAGAGGCCGTGCGCCGGTGGATGGCTGCCGCTGCACTCGTGCGTGGCTCCAGCGCGGGTGGTCAGGTGGTTCTTGTTGGCGATGCGGCTGTGCGGGCGGTGCAGGCCCTAGTTCGCTGGGATCCGGTGCGGTTCGCCGAGGCCGAGCTCGCCGACCGCTTCGCGGTGGGGCTACCACCTGCGAGACGCGTTGCGCTCCTTCGCGGGGCGGTCGAAGACCTCCGTGATGTCCTTTCGCGGTGCGCCCTACCTGTCGGTACCGATCAGCTGGGGCCGGTGGCAATCGCCGGTGGCGAAGACCAGCAGGTCGTGCTCCGCGTTGACTCGTCCTCGGGTGCCGAGCTGGCGTCAGCGTTGGCCGCCGTGCAGGGCGAGCGGAGCGTTCGCAAGGGGTTCGGTCGCGTGACCGTGCGGATAGATCCGGCGGAATTCGGCTAGGCCGTCCACTGATGGCGCTCTGGGCCGGTGACCAACGCCGGTGGTCGAGCAGGCCCGCCTAGACTGGCTGTCGGCCACCTC
>JANLWJ010000113.1:0-14134 GCA_031364455.1 Actinomycetes bacterium
TTCTTCATTCCGGTGACGTTGCCCATGGTCGTGATCGCCGTCCTGTGGTCCTTCATCTACAGCAACGACGGCGGGTTGCTCAACTCCTTCCTGACAGCGATCGGACGCGAGGATCTCAGACACGTTTGGCTCGGAGATCCAAGAACCGCACTGATGTCCGTCTCCGTGGTCTCCGGTTGGATCTACGCCGGCTTCTACATGGCGATATTCTACGCGGCGCTGATGCGCATCCCGGCTTCTATTCTCGAGGCCGCCCGGCTCGACGGAGCCTCAGAGTGGGGGCTCTTCTTCAAGGTCAAGGTACCCCTGGTTCGGGGCATGACCGAGGTGGCCGCCCTACTGTGCATCACCGGCGCCTTTCAGAGCTTCGACCTGTTCTACGTAATGACAAACGGAGGGCCGGACCACGCGACTGAGATTGTGACGACCTACCTGGTTTCCATCGTGTTCCGAGATCACGAGATCGGTTACGGGGCGGCCTTGTCACTCATCATGACGTTCGTCGTCGTCAGCATCGGTCTGATCTACGCCAAGATGCGTACAGGCGATGGTGCCAATGTCGAGTACTGAATCGGTCGACCGGGATTCCCCGGCTCAGATTGTTCGAAGGCGACGCCGGAAATCGCCCCGCGCTCTTACATCCGGTGTCACGTTCTACGTCGTCATGACGGCCATCTCCTTGGTCTATCTACTCCCTCTGCTCTGGATGATGCTTTCATCGTTCAAGGAGCAAGAAGAGATCTTCGCCAACCCTTGGGCGCTGCCAAAGTCCATCGATCTGTCCATTCTTGGGCGGGCCTGGCAAGAGGGCGGGCTCGGTAAGTACGTGATCAACAGCATGATCGTCACTACCGTCTCAGTGTGTGCCATCCTCGTGTTTGGGGCCATGGCCGCGTTCGCCCTGAGCCGGCTCAGGTTTCGACTCCGGGGCTTCTTCCTCGTATTCATGGCACTTGGCCTACTGCTCCCGGTGCAGTCGTACTTCATCGCCCAGAGCACCATCCTCGACATGCTGTACATCACCGACACCAGGTGGGCCCTGATCATTCCGTACATCGGGCTCGGTCTGTCACTCGCGGTGTACCTGCTCAAGGCCTACCTGGACACCTTGCCTCGCGAAATGTTCGAGTCAGCCCGAATGGACGGTTGCGGAGACGTGCGGATGTTCTTCGTGCTCGTTCTGCCGCTCATCAGACCGGGGCTTGCGACAGTCGCAGTGTTCTCAATCTTGAGTGCTTGGAACGAGTTCCTACTCGCCACGCTCTACATCCAAAGTGATGAGTACAAGACCATTCCCGTCGGGCTCTTAGCGTTTACGGGCAAGTACGCGACTGACTACCCCATGCTCTTCGCAGCGTTGTCGATCATCACGATCCCCATGATCGCGATCTACGTCATCTTCCATCGGCAGGTCATCAGCGGGATCACCGAGGGAACGATTCGATGACTCGAGAAGGCCGCCGTTTCCAGCAGGAAGTCCCATGACCGTCGCGATCGGCGTTGACATCGGAGGCACGAAGGTAGCCGTCGGCGTTGTCGACCAATCAGGTCGCATCCTCAGCCAAATGCGTCGACCCATCGCAGCGAACGACGCCGACGCGGCCCTCTCCGAGATTGTTGATCTGATCACCGAGCTTTGCACCGGACACCGGGTAGGCGCCATTGGTGTCGGTGTGCCTGGCTTGTTGGACGCCAGCCGATCGCGGGTGGCGTTCGCCGCCAACCTTGGTTGGGTGAACGTTCCGGTGCGCGAGGTGATCGAAAACGGTACTGGCTTGCCGACGGTCCTGGAGGATGACGCGAACGTGGCGGCTTGGGCGGAGTATCGATTTGGTGCCGGGCGCCGGGAACCGCACCTGATGATGGTCACCGTCGGCACCGGAATCGGCGGAGGCGTCATCGACGACGGAACGATTCGCCACGGAGCATCGGGATCAGCTGCCGACATCGGTCATATGCAGATTGTCCCGGACGGGATCCGATGCGTCTGCGGCGGACGAGGCTGTCTGGAGCAGTACGCCAGTGGGCGGGCGCTGGTCAGGGAAGTCCAGGACCAGTGCATAGCCCGTCCGTCACGAGGGTCGCTCGTGCTCTCCCTTGGTGACGGAACCCCAGGAGGCATTCGCGGAGTACACGTGGCTGAGGCCGCCCAACGTGGAGACCCCCTGTCCTTGGAGTCCTTCGAGAGCATCGCGGGATGGCTCGGACGTGGACTTGCCGTCCTGACAGCGGTCTTGGACCCTGGATGTTTCGTCCTCGGCGGCGGTGTCAGCGAAGCCGGGGACCTACTGCTCAATCCCGCGCGCGCGGCCTACCTACGTTTCCTCCCAGCCGGTGAGCACCGTTCACCCGCTCAGTTGAAGCTGGCTGAGTTCGGTAACGATGCCGGGCTCATCGGTGCCGCTGACCTGGCTCATGCCCGCTGAGATGAGTTGACCAGCATCCCTTTGGGTACTTGGGGGCTGCCAAGAAGTGGATCGGTCACTTCGCGGAAGGAGCGGTGATCTTCGACGAAGACAGATACCAGAGCCAGGACCGACCCCTGACGACCAAGAGCGCATCTCATGTCAGGTGACGGGATCCGATACTTCCGGTCGTAAACGGTCCGCACGAGTCCGTCGAGGCGCGCTGGCTGATTCACCCGAGGCCGTTCAAGGCCACCGGTGCTAGACGTCGTCCGCCCGAATCATCGGTGGTGTCAGGACCCGACGTGCCAGGCCGGCCAACGCCTGCGCGCGACGAGTCGGCCGGGCACCGACGGCTTTGGCCAGCACCACGGACAGCGCCGGAACGGCGTCAACGAGGGGTCGAGCGATCACCGGCCGCCCTTCGACTGAGTCGTCAGTGGCCGGTCGGAGATTCAGCAGGGTCCAGCCCAGGCCGCGGCCCACCAGGGCGCGCGCGGTCTCAGCACTTCGGGTGCGATAACGAATGCTCGGGGTCACCCCAGCCGCGGTGAAGGCCGCGGTGAAATAGTCCCGGCTGTGGGGCAGATCGAGCAGCACGAACGGCTCGTCCGCCAGGTCTTCGAGCCGTACCGAGTCGTCCGATCGGAGTCGATGGTCGGCGGGTAGCAATGCGTACGGGCGGACCTCGAGCAGCGGCTCGCACTCAAACCCGGCGCCCAGGCCAAGGTCGTAGGTCACAGCGAGCTCGAAACGCCCCTCGCGCAGCCCGGCCTCCACGCCGTCGAGTGACTCCTCGACAGGCTCAACCTCAAGGCCAGGCAACTGCTCTTGAACTGCCGCCAACAGCGGCGGCAGCAGGTACGGCGACAAGATGGCGAAGCAACCGAGCCGAACACGCCCGACCAAGCCCTCACCTAGGGCGTGCGCAGCGCTGTCAAGGTCCTCCGCCTGGCGCAGCAGCTCGCGCGCAGCGATCAACAGCTCCTCCCCCGCCGGTGTTAACGTGACGCCGCGAGCATGGTGTCGAACAAGTAGCTGCACACCGAGCACCCGCTCGAGGTCGGCCAATGCAGTTGACATCGCTGACTGCGAAAGGTGAACCCGGTCGGCAGCCGCAGTGACCGTTCCGGCTTCGGCAACCGCGACAAAGTACTCGAGTTGACGCAGTGTGTAGCGGGCCGCGGCGGAGCCACGGTCACCGTTGGCGCTCACCCGCACCCCGCATTGCACTCACTCATGTTCATAGCTGATCCAGGTGGTCTTCAGGCCGGTGTACTTGTCGAAGGAGTGCAACGACAGGTCGCGCCCCATGCCTGACTGCTTGAAGCCCCCGAACGGCGTCATCGGGCTAAGCGCATCGACCGTGTTCACTGAGACGGTTCCTACGTGCAGCTGGTCGGACACCCGCAGTGCGCGCGAGAGGTCCGACGTCCATACCGATGCCGCCAAGCCGTAGCGAGTGTCGTTGGCGATCGCGACCGCCTCGGACTCATCGTCGAAGGACATCACCGACAGCACGGGTCCGAAGATCTCATCACGCGCGATCTCCTGGTCGACGGTGACGTTGTCGAAGATGGTTGGCGTGACAAAGCAGTCGCTCGACAGTGACAACCGTTCCCCGCCGGTGACCAACCGCGCCGATGAACGTCCGGACTCCACGAAGCGCATCACCTGCTCAGTGTGCTCACGAGTGACGAGCGCCCCCATCGCGGTGCTTGGGTCGAGCGGGTGGCCGGGCGCCATCGCCTCAGCCTGACCGACGAGCAGTTCGAGCAGTTCGTCCTTGACAGAACGGTGGACAAGAAGACGTGAGTTGGCCGAGCAGACTTCTCCCTGGTTGAAGAAGATGCCGAATGCCGCCTTCGTAGCCACCAGATCAAGTGAGCTGGCATCGGCGAAGACGAGGTTTGGGCTCTTGCCCCCGAGCTCGAGCCAGACCTGCTTGGCGTTGGACTCAGCCGAGTACTTCAGGAAGTATTTACCGACCTCCGTAGATCCCGTGAAGGCGAGGCAGTCGACGTCGACGTGACGGCCCAGCGCTTGCCCCGCCGTCTCACCGAAGCCGGGAACGACATTCAACACACCGTCGGGCAAACCCGCCTGGCTAGCAAGCTCGGCCAGCCGCAACGCCGAGAGCGGCGACTGCTCTGCCGGCTTGAGGATGACCGAGTTTCCAGTGGCTAGCGCGGGCGCACACTTCCATGCAGCCATGTCGAGCGGGAAGTTCCACGGGACCACAGCGGCGACGACACCCAACGGCTCGCGACGCACCAGCGCGAGGTCTCCGCGACCGGTCGGCGCCACCTCGTCGTAGATCTTGTCGATCGCCTCGGCGTGCCATTGCCACACCGCGGCGGCACCCGGGACGTCAACGGTCAGCGCGTCGGTAATCGGCTTGCCCACATCAAGGCACTCAAGCAGCGCAAGCTCGTCGGCGTTGTCGCGGATCAGCCCCGACAGCCGCAGCAGCACCTCCTTTCGGTCGCCCGGAGAGCTGTGGGCCCAGTCCCCCCGGGAGAATGCCGACCGCGCAGCCGTGACCGCCCGGTCAACGTCTGCGGTGTCCGTTGACACAACCTGGTTAAGCACCTCACCAGTCGTGGGGCTGAAATTGTCGAACGTGGCACCGGATTCCGCTTCGACGGGAGCACCGTCGATAAACGCAGCCGAGCGCAGCGTCAGCTCCTTCGCCCGCTGCTTCCAGTCGTCAAGGGTGAGCGCCTCAGACATGACCTTGCTCCGCTCAGCCGACGTAGAGCACGAAGTACTTGGTGAACGAGGAGTCGATCTGGAAGGTGCCCGACCAACCTTTGGTCATGATGTACGACTCCCCCGGGCCGAACGAGCGACTTGTGCCGTCCGGATCGACCAACGTCAGCGTGCCCTTCAGCACGTGGGCGAACTCGTCCCCGGGGTAGCCGTCGGGAAAGGTCTCGGCGTATGGCTCGGCGGCCCAGACGCCCACGATGAAGTTTTCGTCAGGACTCACGTGCAGGGTGTGCCCACGTTCGTCCGCCTCGCCCTGTGTCACGTTCGCCGGATTCACGTAGGACGTCGGGGTCAGCTCAAGCGCGTCGACCGTTGCGACAGACAACTGTGTGACAGTTCCACTCATGCGTTGCTCTCCTCTGGTGCCAAGCCGGTAACCTCCCGGCGGAATGGAACGACGTCGCCGGTCCGGGGTGGTCCGTCGAGCTCTTCGGCGTACTTGTGACCTTCATAGACCGCGGCGGCGATGGTGGCCGGGGCAAAGGCGTCGCCGATCGCCCGCACGCTGACCAGACCAGTCGAGTCCCATTCGTCACTGCGCGCGTTCAGATCGAGCAGTAGTTCCTCGCGCGGTAGTCGCGCGGTGACCATGACCACCCCATCGGCCGGCAGAACTTCCTCACGCCCCGTGTAGGCACACTTGATCGTCACCTCAGAGCCAGAGACGGCGGCCAGTACCCGAGCGGTGTGCACGTCGACCCCGGCACCGAGCACCCGTTGCTGGATCCGGACGATCTCCAATGTGTTGTTGGTCCAGCTCGACACCTGGGCGGCCGGGGTCACCAGTTGCACCTCGTATCCCTCGCTCGCCAAGAGCTCAGCCAGGACACCACCCATGTAGTAGTGGTCGTCATCGAAGACGACTACCCGGCTGCCCTCGGGCCGCGTGCCGGCCATCACGTCGTCAGGAGTAAACACCGACATCGATCCTTCGACCGGTACAGGCGTCAGGTGCCACCGACCAACCCCGTCGTTGCGCCACTCCGACCCGGTGGCAACCACCACGTGCTCGAAGCCGCTGCCGATGATGTCGTCGGCCGTCATCTGTGACTCCAGAGCCACTTCGACGTTCTTCAGCGAGCGGATCTGCTGGTCCCGGTAGTCGAGCACCCGCACCCAGGCCGCTAGGCCCGGCAGCCGCGACTCGTGCCACACCCGGCCACCGAGCTGACGCGTAGCCTCCGCCAGGGTGACGTCGTAGCCGCGGTGCCCAAGCGCACGCGCAGCTTCCAGACCGGACGGGCCGGCCCCCACCACGAGCACCGACGACTGCGACCCGCGCACCTTGATCCGCTCCGGATGCCAGCCGCGCCGCCACTCCTCACCCATCGTCGGGTTCTGGGTGCAACGGATCGGCGACATCGTGAAGTCACCGGACACGCAGATGTTGCAGCCGATGCACTCGCGGATCTCGTCGAGCCGACCTTCCTCGATCTTGCGAGGCAAGAATGGGTCGGCAATCGACGGGCGGGCTGCACCGATCAGATCGAGGATCCCCTGCTGCACCTGGCGGACCATCGTGTCCGGTGAGGTGAACCGCCCCACTCCGACGACCGGTCGGGTCGTCAGCTGTTTCAGGCCTTTGACGTACTCCTCCTGGCTGGCCTCCGGACCGAAGCGCGACGTCAGTGAGTCGTCTTCCCACGACCCTAGGACGAAGTCCCAGACATCGGGATGCTCGGACAGCTCGCCGATGACGTGTTCGATCTCGGCCCGGTCGATGCCACCGTCACCAAGCAGCTCATCGATCGTGATGCGGCACGCCACAGCCGCTCGGCCGTCGCACGCCTCCCGGGTATCTTCCAGAATCTCGCGCAGCAGGCGCATCCGGTTGGCGGTGCTGCCGCCGTACTCGTCGGTTCGCTGGTTGAAGCGTGGGCTCAGGAAGTGGTGGATGCCACCGAGCGCGTGCCCCGCGTATACGTAGACGATGTCGTAGTCCGCCTTCAGCGCGCGACCGACCGCCGCCTTGTGCCACCGTCGCAGATCGACGATGTCCTGCTTGGTCATGGCCCGCGCCTGCACCGGGTCAAGGGACCAAGTGGCAACCGGGAGGTGCGCCGGACCCATCGGCGCCTCACGGCTGTACAGGTTCGGTCCGTTCATACCGTTGTAGGTCAGCTCCAGACCGGCAAGCGCGCCATGCTCATGGATTCGGTCGGCGATCCGGGCAAGCGCAGGAATGTCTTGGTCGTCCCAGAGCCGTAGCTCGATGAACGGGGTGATGTCTGACGAGTAGTGGAACTCCACCTGCTCGGTACAGACCACCCCCCAACCGCCTTCGGCCTTGATGCCGCGCATCGTTGCCAGCGCTGTGACGTCGCGGTAGCCCATGCCGTTGCAGTGCGGCACCTGGAAGAACCGGTTCGGCGCGGTGACCGGGCCCATCTGCACGGGCTCGAAGAGAATGTCGTACCGCGGGTCACGCATGGTTTCCCCTTGCCGATCCTGCGAGCAGTCGCTCGCGCTGTTGTGTGTCGCTTGCTACGTCCACCACGGTCAGCGCCAACGCCATGGCGGCATCGACCACTGCAGCATCTGCTGCAGGCGATGCTGCAGCAGCCGCAAATTCCGGTTGGTGGTTGACGGCGGGAAGTGAGTCGATTCCGATGTACGGATGGATCGCCGGGACCACCTGGGAGACATTGCCCATATCGGTGCTGGCTCGGTTCATCCGGCCCGCGGGATCATCAGGTGCGGCGAACGTCCGGCCGAGCTCTTGGGCATTGGACACGTAGCGTGCCAAAACGTCGGCGTCGTTGGCGAATTCGGCATAGGGCGGCGAGCCTGGCGCAATCGTCAACGTGCAGCCGGTGGCCAGGGCACCGGCTTCAAAGCACCGGTTGACACGCTGCTCCACCTCGAGCAACTGCGGAGTGGTCGTTCCCCGCACATACCAATGGCCCTGCGTGTGGGCAGGAATGATGTTTGGGGCGTCACCACCATGTGTGACGATCCCGTGAACGCGGGCATCGGTGGGCAGCTGCTGGCGCAGCATCCCGATGGCCACCTGCGCGACCGTGAAGGCATCGGACGCGTTGACGCCGACCTCGGGGTAGGCGGCAGCATGCGACGCCCTGCCCTTGTAGGTCACCTTGATGTGCGAAACGGCGTACGCCTCAGCTCGCGCGACATCAACCGGACCCGGGTGCGCCATCAACGCCAGGTGCGCGTCAGCGAACGCACCACGTGAGAGCAGCTCGATCTTGCCGCCGCCACCCTCTTCGGCCGGTGTGCCCAACAGCACCACGCGTATCCCGAGCTCGTCAGCAACCGCACCCAGGGCGAGCGCGGCGCCCACCGACGATGCGGCGATCACGTTATGACCGCACGCGTGGCCGACACCGGGAAGCGCGTCATACTCCGCGCAGACCACGATGGTCAGGGGACCATCTCCGCGCACCGCCTCAACCGCAGTCGACAGGCCGTAGGCGCCCGGCGTGACCGAGAAGCCACCATCGGCCATCGCCTGACCGGCCCATTCGCTGGCCCGTTCTTCTTCCCACGCCACTTCGGGGTGCGCGTGGATCCGGTGGCTGAGGTCGAGTAGTTCGCTACGACGACGGTCGACGTCCGCGCGCACCTGCTCGCGCGCTGCCACGCCGGCACTCACCGGTCATCCCCCGGTACGCCGTAGCTCGGGGCGGTGTCCGGAGCCAGAGCGCGAGTCAGGTAGGCCTGCTGCTGCGGCTGCCAAACCTGCCAAAGCCGAGCGAGTTCGACGACCGGCTCGTCGTGCCAGTCGACCCGAAGGTCGGTGGCCGGCCACGTGTACACCGGGTCGGCGTCGGCAATCAGTAGTCCTGCCGAGCGGACTGGACCGGCCTCACCGCCCGCGGCCAGTGCAGCGGCCAGCCCGGCGACAAGCCGCTCACCCAACGGGAGCGAAGCGTCAGCCTCAAACGCGTCGGCTGCTGCACCAAGCACGGTGGGTGACGAGAGTAGGTTCCCCGCGATGACGACACCGTCGCGCACAACCTGCGCGTGCACGCCGAGGGCCTGCGAGCCCGTCCAGGCCGCGGTTCGCCCATAGCTGTCAACAGCAGTGAGCTGACGCCACGCGACGACGTTCGCCGGCTGGTTCGCCACCACATCGGCAAGTGCTGCTTCGGCGTCCCGACCATGCTCCAGCGCGTCCAGCATCGCCGGACCGAGCCGCGGGTCGGTGACGTTCTGCGTGGTGACGGCGCCTACCCCGCCGCGCACCCACGCACAGCGCGCGGCAACCGCTGGCGACGACGACGAGATCGCCACGCCCATGGCTCCGGTGGCGGCACAACGACCGACGACACTGAACGTCATGGCTGGATCGGCTCCGACAACACGGCGGTGACGTCGATCTCGACCAGCCACTCCGGGCGTGCCAGAGCACTGACGACCAGTCCGGTTGACACCGGGTAGACGCCCTTCAGCCACCGGCCCATGACCTGGTAGACGGGCTCGCGGAAGCCGATGTCGGTGAGGTAGACCACGACCTTCACCACGTCCTCCAGGCTGGAGCCACACTCGTCGAGCAGCATGGCCACGTTGGCCATGGCCTTCTCAGCCTGAGCCTCGACGTCACCGACACCGACCGACTCGCGGGAGTCGAGGTCCTGCCCGATCTGGCCGCGCAGGTAGACGGTGTCACCGGCGACCACGGCCTGGCAGAGATCGTTGTCGATGTTCTGCTCTGGGTAGGTTTCGCGGGTGTTGAATGGCCGGATCCGGCGGTGATTCATGGGCGATACTCGTCGCCGGTGCCGATCATGAGGCGTCCTTCGTCAGTCAGCGGTCGGAGCGAATGGGTCGGACATGGTGATCCTGGCGGCTGCTGGTTCAGAAGTCCAACAGATCTTATCGGACTTTAGGATCGGGCGGCCCGAACTCAACGCACCTGTGCTCGCCAGGGAGCCCTGCATCGGGAAAACAGAAGTCGAAGGCTGGAGACATCTGTTGGACATGGGTTGCCAGGGTCGTCAGGATGCATACGGGCGCCCCGCTGCGCCCGCCATCAAGGTCCTTCAACCGAGCGAGGAAGACATGTCGAGCGAAGCCGTTGAGGTACTCGTCGTCGGTGGCGGCCAAGCCGGTCTGGCGATGAGCGAGCACCTGAGCCGCTGCGAGGTGCCGCACCTTGTGCTGGAACGTTCACGCATCGCCGAGCGCTGGCGCTCTGAGCGATGGGACTCGCTGGTGACCAATGGGCCGGTCTGGCACGACCGCTTCCCCGGGCTCGAGTTCCCCAACCTCGGCCCGGAGGACTTCGCCGCCAAGGAGCAGGTCGCCGATTACCTCGTTGCCTACGCCGAAAAGATCGAGGCGCCGATCCGGTGCGGCGTGGCGGTTACGTCCGTTCAAAGGAACGAGGGACGGCCTGGCTTTCATGTCGAGACTTCGGACGGGGCGATCGACGCCCGCTTCCTCGTCGCCGCGACCGGTCCCTTCCAGCTCCCGGTGGTACCCGCAGTTGTCCCCCATGACGCTGGTCCGATGCAGCTGCACTCCACCGGCTACCACAACCCGGAGGAACTGCCCGACGGCGGCGTACTCGTTGTTGGTGCCGGATCGTCGGGGGTGCAAATCGCCGACGAGCTGCTCGCCGCCGGCCGCCGCGTCTACCTCTCCGTCGGCCCGCACGAGCGCCCGCCCCGCCGATACCGCGGACACGACTTCGTCTGGTGGCTCGGCGTCTTGGGGAAGTGGGACGCCGAGACGCCGCCGAAGGGTGCGGACCACGTCACGATCGCGGTCAGCGGCGCGCACGGCGGTCACACCGTCGACTTCCGCGACCTGGCCGCCCGCGGCATGGTGCTCGTCGGCCGGACGCAGTCCTGCGAGGCAGGCGCGGTGCGGTTCGCGCAAGACCTCGCGGACAACCTCGCTGGTGGCGACGCGAGCTACCTGGCGTTGCTCGACGAAGCCGACGCCTATGTCGCCCGGAACAGTCTGGCCCTGCCGGAGGACCCGGAGGCCCGCAACTTGGGGTCGCTGCCTGCCTGCGTCACCGATCCTCTCCTCGAGCTCGACCTCGCGCAGGCCGGAGTGACCTCGATCATCTGGGCCACCGGCTTTGCCCTCGACTACAGCTGGCTGCAAGTGGATGCATTCGGCGAGGACGGCAAGCCGAACCACCGGCGCGGCGTCTCTTCTGAGCCCGGCGTCTACTTCATGGGGCTCCCCTGGCTCGCGCGCCGCGGGTCCAGTTTCATCTGGGGTGTCTGGCACGACGCCGCATACGTGGCCGACCACATCGCCACCCAGCGTGGCTATCTCGCGTACTTACCGACCGGACAACGAGCATCGTGATCGAAGGGGACGTGCCAATAGCCGACGACATCACTGTCGACCAGCTTTGGCACGATCCCTACCCGATCTACCGGAGGCTGCGCCTGAATGCCCCGGTCTGCTTCGTCCCCGCCGTCGGGTTGTGGTTCGTCAGCCGCTGGGCCGACGTCGAGCAGGCGGCGGGCGACCCGCTGGCCTTCCCGGCTGCCACACCTGGCTCGCCGCTCGACCGTACGTTGGGTGGCCGCTCGATCCTCACCGTTGACGGACAAGAGCACGCAGACTGGCGGGCGATGCTCGACCGCAGCATGCGGCCAAGGGCGGTTGAGGATGCAGCGCCACAGATCGTGACTGACGTCGTCGAAGGGACCATCGACAGTTTTGCCGCGCAGGGCAGTGCAGAACTGATGGCCGAGTTCTTCGAGCCGGTATCGGTGCTCAGCCTCGCTCGCCTCATCGGCATCGGCCATGTGGACGCGCCTACCCTGCGACGCTGGTTCCACGGACTGTCGGACGGTGCATCCAACTTCGAAGTCGACGCCAAAAAGCAAGCCATAGCGGACGCCATGAGCGACGAGATCACCCAGTCGCTGCAACCGCTCTTCGCACAACGGTTGGCCGAACCGGACGACACCATGGTCAGTCACCTGCTTGCCGGCACCACTGGCACCTTGGACGAACGGCTCGCTGCGCTGCTGCCTACGTTCAAGCTGGTCCTAATCGGCGGGCTGCAAGAACCAGGACACGGCGCGGGATCGACTCTCCTCGGAATGCTCAGCCATCCGGACCAGTGGGCGGCGTTTGTTGGCGACCCGTCCGGCTTGGTTCGCAAGGCAGTCGACGAGGGGCTTCGTTGGCTGTCCCCCATCGGCGAGCAAACGCGAGGATCTGGTCCCGATGCGGTCTTGGCCGGGGTGACCATCCCAGAGGGTCAGAGGGTCGCTCTCCTCGTCGCGTCAGCCAACCGCGACCAATCCGTCTTTGGCTCGACCGCCGACGAGTACGACATGTTCCGGCCACGGAATCCGCACGCTGGGTTCGGCTTCGGACCGCACTTCTGCGTGGGTCACTACCTGGCTCGACTGCAGGTACGGGCAGCGCTACAGCTGCTGGCCGAACACCTGCCCGGTCTACGGCTGGACCGCGATCACCCTGTGGAGGTCAGAGGATGGGAGTACCGCGCCCCCACGACACTGCACGTGCGGTGGGACACATGACGGAGTGGATCGACGCAGGACCTTTGGAGCCAACCCACCCCGACGAGGTGCGGACCCTGACGCACGAGGGGCGGCTCCTCGCGGTGGCCCACACCGAGGGGCGCTGGTACGCCTTTGACGACGTGTGCCCTCATCACGACTGCCCACTCGCGGACGGCTACCTCGCCGGAACAACGATCGAGTGTGACTGCCACGGTTCTGTTTTTGAGCTCACCACCGGGCAGGTGCGTCGTGGACCAGCGACCAGTCCCATCGCGGTTCACGAGATTGATACCCATGACGGGCGCCTGCGCATCTGCGTTCAAGGTTGAGTCGGGCGTTCCACGCCGGCGGCCTTCACATTTCCCTCCTCTGCAGCATCGCCAGTCCGAAGATCCTCTGATGGGTCGGCGATGCCGCAGCAACCCTTGAGCCGGACCCGTCCGGTGAGGCCGCCGACAATGATTACCACGAAAAAGACGGCGACGACTCCACCGAGAATATTAGGAATCATGACGACACTCCTGTTCGTGGCGTTGGGTTGCTTGGGGAAAGCCGAAGTCGCTTCAGCATGAGCGCATTGACGGCCACAAGGAGCGACGACCCCGACATCGTCAGTGCCGCGATTTCCGGGCGCAGAACCAGTCCAAAGGCCGGCTCGAACACCCCAGCAGCGATCGGGAGAGCGACGGCGTTGTAGCCGATGGCCCATCCGAGGTTCTGGCGCATCTTGCGTCGGGTGCCGCGGCCGATCTCGATGGCGATGGGCACGTCCAGCGGATCTGACCTCATCAAGACGACGTCGGCGGTCTCGATAGCTACGTCCGTGCCCGCGCCTATCGCGATCCCGAGGTCGGCCTGGGCGAGGGCGGGGGCATCGTTGACACCGTCGCCAACCATGGCCACACGTTTCCCATTGCTTTGAAGCTTTGCAATCACTGCCGCCTTGTCCCCTGGCAAGACCTCCGCGATGACGGTGTCTATCCCGATCTGGGCACCGATCCGCTCGGCCGTTGCCTGGTTGTCCCCGGTAAGCATGACCACTTCGATTCCTGACGCGTGCATTGCCGCGACCGCCGGTGCGGCAGTCTCCCGCGCCGCGTCGGCTAGCGCGATCACCCCCACGGCGTGGCCGTCAACGGAAACAAGGACGGCGGTGCGACCGGACGCCGCGAGTCGCTCGCTCTCCTCGGCAAGACCGGTCGTATCAACCGACTCATCAGCCATGAGCTTGCTTGTGCCGACCACCACTCGACGGCCGTCGACGGTGGCGATGGCGCCGTGACCAGGAACACTCCGGAAGTCGGTTGCGGACAGCTCACTGGCACCGGATTGCCTGGCGTAGTCAACGATCGCCGCCGCAAGCGGGTGCTCACTCTCCCTCTCCACCGCCGCCGCTATGGCGAGCATGGTGGGTTCGTCGAACTCTTCGGCGACCACATCGGTGACCTCCGGTTGCCCCTTCGTCAAGGTGCCGGTCTTGTCCATCACGAC
>JANLWJ010000186.1:0-2703 GCA_031364455.1 Actinomycetes bacterium
TTTTATGGCGTCGGCGGTGCGCGCATCTCCGCGCAGGACGGCGCGACCCTGCGGCTGGAGCCCACCGGCATGCTGACGGTGCTTTCCAGCGTGACGGAACAGGGACAGGGCACCGAGGGCATCTTTGCGCAGATTGCGGCCACGGTGGTCGGCGTAACGATGGACAAGGTCAGGGTCATCACCGGCGACACCAGCACCACGCCCTACGGGGGCGGCACCTGGGCTTCGCGCGGCGCAGGGATCGGCGGTGAAGCGGTGCTGCAGGCCGGCAAATCCCTCAAGTCGAACATCCTCGACATCGCGGCGGCAATCCTTAGTGTGGACAAGGCCACGCTCGACATCTTCAGTAACGAGGTCATCGACGTTGCAAGCGGCGAATCGAAGCTGCCTCTGGCCGAACTGGGGCGCGTGGCTTATTTTCGGCCGGACACGCTGCCGATGAAATTCCAGTCCGAACTCATGGTCACGCGCCACTACACGCCGCGCGAGTACGGCTTCACCTTCACCAACGGCATCCAGGCGTCACTGGTGGAGGTCGACCTCGAAACCGGCTTCGTGAAGCTGCTCAAGCACTGGTGCGTCGAGGACTGCGGCACGGTGATCAACCCGCTGCTGGTCGACGAGCAGATCCGCGGCGGCGTGGTGCAGGGCATCGGCGCGGCGCTCTTCGAGGAATGCCACTACTCTGACGACGGGCAATTGCTGAATGCCACGATGGCCGACTACCTGGTACCGATGTCGGCCGAGATGCCGGACATCGTCTGCGGGCACGTGGAGTCGAAAACGAAAACGTCAGAACTTGGAGCGAAGGGGGTTGGAGAGGCAGGCACCGCAGGGGCGCCCGGGGCCGTGATGAACGCAATCAATGACGCGCTCAAACCCTTCAACGCGAGGGTGACGGAGATGCCGTTTACACCGCAGCGGGTGCTTCAGGCCCTGAAAAAAGCATAGAAGAGTTGCGCGTGTATTTCAGCACGGCAGTTGAGCCGAATTGTCTGCGACATCGTTAGTGAGCATTCAAGCTTTTGCTAGGCGGCGCCATCAAGCCTTGATTTCATCTTGATGCTTGAGCATTAGTTTTCCTAGATCCGTAGTGATGTTTCTTCCGACAAAATAGCAATACAAGGCAGTGGGTATAATTTTTACTCTTAGCCCTTCAATATCGGTAGCTGTTGTTAAGGTTTTAGTTGTCAAGAATGCTGCTTGGATAGTCTTCTTGTGCTTTTTTAATAGCGTTGCGACCGATCTTGTGGCGGGTCCATATTTGCTCGCAATGTCGTCGGACCACGATATCTCACCTATCCACAGGGGTTTGGGCTTGTCAGTTGTGAGATAGACAACATCAACCTCTCCCTCATTTTTCCATCTGGCATATCGTAACTGGCGAAATGATTGTGCATGCTGCCATTGGGAGAAAATGGCAGATTCCGCCAGATGCCCAATCTTATCTGACTCATCAATTCGAACTGTCCCGAAAAGCGCCGCGCGCATTGACGGGTTGTTTAAATAAACTTTGAAATTTCGTTGCCGTTGGAGCGTCTTGCAATTGTCATCGACGGTAGGCAACTTGATAATGAGAAACGCACTTTCCAAGTACTCCATATATCGCCGAATTGTTGGTTTGGAGACGCCCGACTTTTGTGAGATGTTCTCTAAACTTGCTTCGGTGCCAGCGTTATATGCGAGAAATGAAAATAGCTTATTCAACTGTTGAATATCATTTATTCCGTAAAGACTTGGAAGATCCTTCAGTAGAACTTTGTCAATGATGTCGTTTCTAATGAACTGCTCTGCATTATCGCGTATCTCCTTATTCAAGACGGCTTCTGGATAGCCGCCAAAATTTAGGTAATCGACGAAGCGTTTGTTGAGTTCATGAATATCCGTTGCCGAGTATTCGCGTTTCCCGTCTTCGCCTTCCTTAACCTCAATTAGCTTTTCGTCTTCGTCTATGAAGACCAAAAACTCATAAAAGGTCAGTGGTGGCAGCATAAAATCCGAGAATCTTCCGGCACCAGATTCATTGCTCTTTAGTTTTAGCGCAGCTGCGGCCGACCCAAGCGCAATGAATTTGGTATTTGGATAGCTATCAACCAGATTCTTCAGATGAACTTCCCAATTCGCTAGATATTGAATCTCGTCGAAAATGACGAGGCGCCGTTCACTCAGGCCATCTTTTGGGAAAAGGTCTAAGAACTGCTCTAGCGAGATTCCCGCGTAGATCGGCGTGTCCATAGCGGCATACAGGATTGCCTTAGGATCAAAACCTTCCTGCATGGCGTCATGGATTAACTGCTTCACCATGTATGTCTTGCCCACTCTTCTCGGGCCGAGAAGAATTGTGGCGCGACGGACACCAAAATTTAGGGCAAGCGCTTTGAAGGGGTCGTAGTAAACACGCCTCTTACCCGCGGCCTCTGGCAACGCCAGGTTGGGTTCTGACCACCAAAGATTATGTTGCCGGAGGCGACGAGCGATCTCGGCTTCGCCAATGTTGTCCATGCTCGGCTTCAGAAGTTAGTGAAAGAATTCTATCACTATTAGTGAAAGCGCTCTTTACCTATTACCTTAACCTTTATAATATATTGATTTTATTGAACTAAATATGATATTTAGTGGAATAATTTATACACTTAGGACGCAGCTAGACCTCTCGTTTACCAATCTAGGAAACATAATCTGAACGATCGGACGATTGTTGTG
>JANLWJ010000195.1:0-1717 GCA_031364455.1 Actinomycetes bacterium
CCCGACGATCCAGCGCATCGCCGGATCATGGCGCAGGCGTTCCGCGTCGTTGACATCCTCGTATCCGGCAAGTCGTGCGAATACCGATTGCCGAAGCAAGCCGACCAGAGCATGGCGGCCGTTCCTGCCGGTGCGCGCATCGGCGAGCACGTTCCCGGCCATTGCGCTCAGACCGAGGGCGTCGTCGAGTTCGCGATAGGCCAGCAGTCCGGCGTCGGAGGTGATCCGCGAGCCATGGAACTCCAGCTTCACGCGGCGGTCGAAATCGAGCCGGAGAGGACCATCGATCGATTCACCCGTTGGGTTCTCCAACATGGCCTCATCTGATTCACTTTAAGCTATTGATTATTATATATGAATCGCTGCAAAGTTACAGCAAATGACGATGCCATCCGGCGAATGCGGGGCTATTGGACTTTCATGACAGGGAATAGCGCGAGCTGCAAGTTGGAACGATCGCTGTTCCGACGTTCAAATTCCCTGATCCACGAATTTCGTTCCCTGATACCGCGAAAAGTTTCCCTGTTCCTCCCCGTAGGGAATTTCTCGTCAAGTAGCTGCGCTGGCGTGCGATTTCGCGTCGGCCGGAGTTGGGAAAGCCCTGAAATTGAAGAATTTCCCTGTATTTTCCCGTGTATCAGGGAATCTGGATCGGAGACGGGTTCGCCGCAGACTGCCAGCACCGCCACGATCTAACTATATGATATAGAGCGATAATTCGTCTCATCGGGGTCGCCCCTAACCGTCGGTACTTTCCGAGGGTTAGCCGGTCCGGTGGCTGCTGTGCGAGTCCTCGGACGCTCTCTCCGAGCCCGGATCCGGGCGCCTGTAGCGTGAATTTCTCTCTTGGCCTGTGGGTCGGTTCCCGTAGTGGCCTGGGGCCGCCACGGACTGGATCACCCGAAGCCGAGAGCCCTGCGTTGGTCGGCCCAACGGTCGGGAAGTGGGACGAGGTCGGTGATCCGCTCGGCGGTGAGGTCGACGGGCTGGCGGCCGTCGAGGATCGCAGCCGTGATGTCGGGGGCGAGGAACGCGAGATCGATCAGGCGGCGGACGTAGCGGTCCGTGACGCCCTCCGCGTGAGCGATGTCCCGCAGCGTCTTGGCTTGGCCGGTGAGGAGGCGCCGGAACCAGTCATGACCCTGAACTACGACCCGGATCAGGCTGGCGTCGGGCTCGGGCGGTTTCTGCTTGCCGGGCCCTTCGATGACGAACCGCATCTCGTTGCCCCGGAGACGAATCTTGGCGTGGACCGTGAGATCATGCGTCGCCGCTCCGTCCAACACGGATGGGGCAGGGGCCCCGGTCACTGGCTCGATCACCAGTCGCAGTGCTGCCCGATGCACCTCGATGCGGATCGCGCCATCAGCAAGGACGACGCGGCTGACAAGTGATCGCACCAGTCCGTGGTGCTGGGCGGCTTCGCTCCGCATGTGCTCCGCGACATCCGTGCCAGCCTGAACGATGCCGCTGGCCTGATCGGCCGAGAGGTCTGGGACAGCCAAGGCTGCGATAAGATCGGTCGGCGAGGCGAGGAGACCCACGACAGCATCGACGACGAGGCCCTCGATCTCGGCGGCGGGGATGCGCTTGAGCCTGGGCTTGCGGCCGCGTTCGCGTTCATCCCGACCCAGACGCTGGACGTAGTAGCGGTACCGCTTGCCGCCCTTCACCGCGTGGGAGGGAGTGAAGGGGTGAGGGGCGGCGTCAGGCGACC
>JANLWJ010000209.1:0-9740 GCA_031364455.1 Actinomycetes bacterium
CCTGTTGCCGAGCGCATCGACACGTCCACCGGCGAGATCGTCAGCGACTAGCCACGGCAGCGACCGCGGTGGGCCACAATGGTCCCTGTGTCCGAGAGCAACAGCGCGCCACCCACCCCGCCTGGTATTCCCGCGATGCCAAACGGGGCTGCTGTCGACCAACCGGAGGTGCTCGTTCTCACCGGGATGTCCGGGGCGGGAAGGAGCACAGCGGCGAACGCCCTCGAGGACCTCGGATGGTTCGTTGTCGACAACATGCCGCCATCACTTCTGCCACGCATGGTGGAGCTGGCTCGGCAGGGCCGAGCAGGTAGGCCCGACTTCGATGCTGACTCGGGGGGGCTCCGAATTGCAGCGGTTGCCGACGTCCGTGGTGGGGAGTTCTTCGGCGACCTCCAGGCTGCTCTTCGCTCTGTTGAGGTGTTCGGCATCGAGCCCCGCCTGGTCTTTCTCGAGGCCGATGATGACACCCTTGTTCGGCGGTTCGAGTCATCGCGACGTCCGCACCCCCTGCAGGGGGACGGCCGGTTGGTCGATGGCATTGCCGCAGAGCGCGCCCTTCTGACATCTCTGAGGGAGTCAGCTGACCTACTCATCGACACCTCGCCTCTGAACGTCCACCAGCTGCGCACCAGGATCGAGACCGCGCTCGGGCACGGTGGAGCCCGCCCCGTTCAGATCACGGTGATGTCCTTCGGCTTCAAGTACGGGCTGCCGGTCGACGCTGACTTCGTCGCTGACTGCCGTTTCCTCCCCAACCCCTACTGGGTGCCGGAGTTGCGACCGCTCACTGGCGAGGACGCCGTGGTCTCCGAGTACGTCCTTGGGCAGCCGGATGCAGCGCCGTTCCTGGACGCCTACGAGACGGCGCTCCGAATCGCGCTCGAGGGCTACCGCACGGAGAACAAGCGCTACGCCACGGTCGCGCTGGGCTGCACCGGCGGCAAGCACCGCAGCGTTGCACTCTCGGCAGAGCTCGGACGACGCATCGCATCCGAGAGTGTCTCCATCCGAGTCGTCCACCGTGACCTCGGCCGTGAGTGACATCAAGCCGGGCGGAGCTGAGAACCCGGCCGTTGTCGCTTTCGGTGGCGGGCATGGTTTGGCTGCGTCGCTCGCAGCGTTGCGCCGGATCACGCCGAACGTGACCGCGGTCGTCACCGTCGCAGACGACGGGGGGTCCAGCGGTCGGCTCCGGCGCGACCTCGGCGTCCTGCCGCCGGGGGACCTGCGGATGGCTCTGGCTGCGCTCTGCGAGGACGACGAGTGGGGGCGTACCTGGAGCCGAGTGGTCCAGCACCGGTTCGCCGGTCCTGGCGACCTGGCTGGGCACAGCGTAGGGAATCTGTTGATCGTGGCGCTGTGGGAGCTGTCAGCCGATGACCCGGTGAACGGCCTCGACTGGGTCGGACGCCTGCTCAAGTCGACCGGCCGGGTACTCCCCATGACAACCGTCCCGCTCGAGATCGAAGCCAGCGTCGAGCAGCCCGATGGCTCCCTTGCGACGGTGCGCGGCCAGGTGGCTGTTGCGACCGCCTCTGGCCGCATCGTCGACGTTGTGCTGCTCCCGCCTGAACCGCCGGCCTGCCCGGAGGCCGTCGCGGCGATCGAAGAGGCCGACTGGGTGGTGCTGGGCCCAGGATCTTGGTTCACCAGCGTGATCCCGCACCTGTTGGTCCCTGAGCTGGCCGCGGCGATCAGGCGCACGTCTGCTCGCCGGATGGTGGTTCTCAACCTCGAGCCCCAGCCAGGGGAGACCTCCGACTTCACGCCTGAGTCGTACCTGCAGGTGTTCGAGCGGCATGCCCCAGGGCTTGCCGTCGACGTGGTCCTGGCCGACCCATCATCGGTCTCGGACCTGGACGCGCTTCACAAGGCTGCCGCCCAGCTGGGGGCGGAGGTCAGGCTGGCTACCGTCCGGGAGCAGTCCGGGCTTCCCAGGCACGACCCCGATGCCCTCGCTGCCGCCCTACGCCCCGTGATTACCGCCCCACGGACCCCGCAGAATGGGGCAGGGTGAGAGGATGCCGCCCATGGCCATGACCGCCCAGGTGAAGGACGAGCTTGCTCGGCTGACCGTCACCAAGCCGTGCTGCCGGAAGGCAGAGGTGTCTGCGCTGCTGCGCTTCGCCGGCGCACTGCACTTGGTGAGCGGTCACATCGTCCTCGAAGCAGAGCTCGACACCGGAGCGGCCGCGCGCCGACTCCGCAAGGACATCACCGAGGTATACGGGCACTCCAGCGACCTCGCGGTGCTGGCAGCCGGGGGCCTCCGCAAGGGAACCCGCTACGTCGTCCGGATCGTCAAGGACGGCGATGCCCTGGCTCGCCAGACCGGGCTGGTCGACGGAAGAGGACGCCCCGTTCGGGGGCTTCCTCCGCCAGTGGTGTCCGGCGCGATCTGCGATGCCGAGTCGGCGTGGCGGGGTGCCTTCCTCGCGCATGGGTCGCTGACCGAACCGGGTCGGTCCTCGGCCATGGAGATCACCTGCCCCGGCCCGGAGGCTGCCCTGGCGCTGGTCGGTGCCGCCCGACGGCTGGGGATCTCGTCGAAGGCTCGCGAGGTGCGCGGTGTCGATCGGGTGGTCATCCGCGACGGTGACGCCATCGGGGCGATGCTGACCCGGCTGGGGGCCCACGACAGCGTGCTGGCGTGGGAGGACCGTCGGATGCGTCGCGAGGTGCGAGCCACCGCAAACCGACTCGCCAACTTCGACGACGCCAACCTGCGGCGCTCGGCCAGGGCTGCCGTTGCTGCCGGGGCGAGGGTCGAAAGGGCCCTGGAGATCTTGGGCGATGAAGTTCCCGAGCACCTGTCCGTCGCCGGTCACCTGCGGTTGGAGCACAAGCAGGCCAGCCTCGAAGAGCTCGGCGCCCTCGCCGACCCGCCGCTCACCAAAGATGCCATCGCCGGCCGGATTCGGCGGCTCTTGGCAATGGCCGACAAGCGAGCGGCTGATGTGGGAATCGAAGGCACCGAGGCGAACGTCACCGCGGATATGCTCCGGTTGTAGGGTCGGAACTGCGTAGTTCGGCCAACGTCTGTGCCAAAGGCTGTCGAGGGAGATCACGTGAGTGTTCGGGTCGGAATCAACGGGTTCGGTCGGATCGGCCGCAACTTCTACCGGGCCATCGTGGCCGGCGGGGCCGATGTCGAAATCGTCGGCATCAACGACCTGACCGACACCTTGACTCTGGCTCACCTCACCAAGTACGACTCAACGCTAGGCCGGTTCCCCGGCACCGTGACAGCTGACGACGACGGCATTGTCATCGACGGCCGCCGCATCCCCATCTCGAAGCAGACCGATCCGGCCGCGCTCCCATGGGGAGACCTCGGTGCAGACATCGTCATTGAGTCAACGGGTCACTTCACCGACGCCACCAAGGCTGCTGGCCACCTTTCGGCAGGCGCGAAGAAGGTGATCATCTCGGCTCCGGCCAAGAACGAAGACGTCACCGTGGTGATGGGGGTCAACCACACCGACTACGACCCGGCCAGTCACAACGTCATCTCGAACGCCTCGTGCACCACCAACTGTCTGGCACCGATGGCGATGGTGCTGCGTGACGAGTTCGGCATCGAGCGTGGTCTCATGACCACCATTCACGCGTACACCAATGACCAGAAGATCCTCGACTTCCCGCACAGCGACCTACGTCGCACCCGAGCGGCCGCGATCAACATGATCCCAACGTCGACCGGCGCTGCGAAGGCGATCGGTCTTGTGATGCCGGACATGAAGGGCAAGCTGGACGGGTACTCGATGCGAGTCCCGATTCCCACCGGATCGGCAACCGACCTGACCGTGCTGCTCAGCCGGGAGGTCACCAAGGACGAGGTGAACGCGGCGATGAAGGCCGCGTCCGAGGGCCCGCTGGCCGGCTACCTCTCCTACACCGAAGACCCGATCGTCTCTACCGACATCGTCACCGATCCCTCGTCATGCATCATCGACGCCCAGCTGACCAACGCCTCCGGCTCACTGGTCAAGGTGGTCGGCTGGTACGACAACGAGTGGGGCTACTCCAACCGCCTCGTCGACCTCGTCGGCTACGTCGGCGCGAGCCTCTAATCGGTCGTGCGTTCTCTGGACGCTCTGCTTGCTACGCGGGGCGAGATGTCGGGTACGCGCGTGCTTGTGCGCTCCGACCTCAACGTGCCGATGGACGGCGGCCGCATCACCGACGACGGACGGATCCGGGCGAGCGTCGCCACGATTCGCCTTCTCATCGCGGCCGGCGCACGTGTGGTTGTGGCCGCGCACCTCGGGCGTCCTGCGGGCGAAGTGCGAGCTGACCTATCGCTGGAGCCGGTCGCTGGGCGCCTCGGTGAGCTGCTCGGCGCCCCCGTCGGCTTCGTCGCCGCCTCATCTGGTCCGGCGGCCCTTGCTGCAACCGCATCACTCGCCCCCGGCAATGTGCTCCTGCTGGAGAATGTGCGGTTCGATGCGCGGGAGACCAGCAAGGACGACGACGAACGAGCCGCGCTCGCCGAGGAGTACGCCGCGCTCTGCGATCTCTTCGTCAGTGACGGTTTCGGTGTCGTCCACCGCAAGCAGGCCAGCGTCTTCGACATCGCCGGTCTCCGCCCCTCCTATGCGGGTCGCCTCGTTGCCGCCGAGATGGAAGTCCTCACCCGGCTCACCGTTGACCCCCGACGGCCGTACGCCGTCGTGCTCGGCGGGTCAAAGGTCAGCGACAAGCTCGCGGTCATCGCCCATCTGCTCGAACGAGTCGACCGGATACTTGTCGGCGGCGGAATGGTCTACACGTTCCTTGCGGCGCAGGGGTACCCGACGGGCACCTCGCTGCTGGAGCAGGACCAGATCGACACCGTGCGAGATTTGCTCGCTGATGCCGAGCGCCGGGGTGTCGACATCGTGCTGCCCAGCGACATCGTCGTGGCTGACCGATTTGCTCCGGACGCCGAACCGAACGTTGTTGCGGCGTCGGCGATTCCAGACGGCACGATGGGCCTCGATATCGGTCCTGCGGCGCAGCGGGAGTTCGCCGATGCACTCGGCGACGCGCAGACGGTGTTCTGGAATGGCCCGATGGGAGTCTTTGAGTTCCCGGCATTCGCCGCGGGAACGCGCGCAGTTGCCCAGGCGCTCGTCAACTCCCGAGCGTTCACGGTGGTGGGTGGTGGCGACTCCGCAGCGGCGGTTCGCACGTTGGGTTTCGACGAAGGGGCTTTCGGCCACATCTCCACCGGTGGTGGCGCGAGCTTGGAGTACCTCGAGGGACGCGTGCTTCCTGGCATCGCCGTCCTCGACCAGACCACCGGAGAGGGTGGAGCACCCTGATGACCAAGTCGGGCAAGCCCGCGGGCCGAATGCCGTTGATGGCCGGAAACTGGAAGATGAACCTGAACCATTTCGAGGCGATGCATCTGGTCCAGGACCTCGCCTTCCGGCTCACTGAAGCAGATCTCGAGGCGGTCGAGGTGGCAGTCCTGCCGCCGTTCACCGACATCAGGTCGGTGCAGACCCTCATCGATGCAGACCATGTGAGCATCGGGTACGGGGCGCAGGATGTCTCCGTCCACGACAGCGGTGCCTACACCGGAGAGGTGTCAGGGGCGATGCTCGCCAAGCTCGGGTGCAGCTACGTGACGGTGGGGCACTCCGAACGCCGCCAGTACCACGATGAGGACGATGCGACCGTCGCGGCCAAGGCGCAGGCTGCCAGGCGGCATGCCGTCACCCCAATCGTCTGCGTCGGTGAGGCGCTCGAGGTTCGGCAGGCCGGCAACCACGTGGCCCATGTGGTTGAGCAACTGCGCGGCTCCGTCGACGGCGTCGCTGACATCGCGACGGCGGTGATTGCCTATGAACCGGTCTGGGCGATCGGAACCGGTGAGGTGGCCACCCCGGAGGACGCCCAGGAGGTCTGCGGCGCGATTCGCGCGTGGGTCGCCGAGACCCATGGGTCAGACGTTGGGGCCGCCGTGCGCATCCTCTACGGCGGTTCGGTGAAGGCCGCCAACGCCGCAGGCATCATGGCCCAGGCCGACGTCGACGGCGCGCTGATCGGCGGAGCAAGCCTGTCGGCCGAGGAGTTCGTCGGCATCGTGCGCTATGGGTCCAGCGAGGCGCCATCGGGCTGACTCGGGGGGTCCGGCCACCGCTGCTGCCATCGCATGCCTATCCTTGTAGCGCCCCGTCACACTTGCGAGGAGATTTTTGGTGTCAACGATAGAGATTGGCCTCATGGTCATCGTCAACATCATGAGCCTGGCGTTGCTCGCCCTCATCCTGCTCCACAAGGGCAAAGGTGGCGGCCTTTCGGATATGTTCGGTGGCGGCATGTCGACCTCCCTTGGCGGATCGAACGTCGTTGAGCGCAACCTCGACCGAATGACTATCGCAGCGGGGATCATCTGGTTCGCCTGCATCGTTGGGCTCGGCTTGCTGCTCGGATCGAACTAGCATTCCTTCTTGGCTTTTTCTTGGGCTCAACCACAGGGTCCACTCGTCATGACACGCAACAGGAGGCGGTGAGCAGATGGCTGGAGGTAGCGCCATTCGCGGGAGTCGGGTTGGTGCCGGCCCCATGGGGGAGGCCGAGCGCGGTGAGCCGGCGCCCCGGCGACGCATCAGCTACTGGTGTGCCAATGCCCACGAGTCTCGCCCCAGCTTTGCTGACGAGGCCGACATCCCCGATACCTGGGACTGTCCACGCTGCGGAATGCCAGCAGGGCAGGACCGCGAGACGCCGCCGTCGGCTCCGAAGAACGAGCCGTACAAGACCCACCTCGCCTACGTGAAAGAGCGGCGCTCAGACGCCGACGGTGAGGCGATCTTGGCCGAGGCGCTGGCCAAGCTGCGCGGCGAGGCCTAGCCGGTTTTGCGCTTCTGGGCCGAGCCAACCAGGTCCAGCAGGGTGTTCCATGCGTCGATGAACGAGGCAACGCCGGCATCCTCGAGGTCGGCAACGACCCGGGCATACTCGACGCCAACGTCAGCGAGGTCGGCGAACAGCGACGCGTCGATCTCACCATCGCCATCAGTGAGACCAATCGCGATCGGCCACTCCTGCGACGAGGCTTCCACGGCTGCGAGCGTCGCCGCAGGCATAGTGTTGACCGTCTGCGGTGCCACCAACTCGTCGACGTAGCGAGTTGGTGCAAAGGAAGGGTCCTTGGCACTGGTGGATGCCCACAGTGGACGTTGCGGCTGGGCACCGGCTGACTCCAGGGCCAGCCACCGCTCGTCGGTGAGCAGCTGTCGGTATCGGCGGTACGCGTTCCTGGCGTTGGCGACGGCGGCCCGCCCGCGCAGCCGCTGATGCTGCTCCGGGTCGAGCGAACCCGATGCCGCCATCGTGTCGAGTCGGCCGTCAACGGCGCTGTCCAGCCTGCTGACGAAGAACGACGCAACAGAGCCGATCCTCGAAAGGTCGTGCCCGGCCGCGCCCGCGGCCGCGAGGCCCGCGAGCCAAGCCTCCTGAACCTCCAGGTAGCGGTCGACCCCGAAGATCAGGGTGACGTTCACGCTGATCCCCGATGCCAGAGTCTCGGTGATTGCCGGCAGACCAGCACTGGTGGCCGGGATCTTGACCATCACATTGGGGCGGTCGACATCGGCCCAGATCGCAGATGCTGCGGCGACCGTCGCCTCGGTGTCGAAGGCGAGCCGGGGATCGACTTCCAGCGAGACGCGTCCATCGACGGCCCCGGACTCCTCGAAGGCCCCGCGAAGCACGTCACAGGCGCCCCGAACGTCAGCGACCATCAGGGCGTGCAGGGCGTCTGCGGGTGAGAGCGCTCCGAGGGAGGCCAGCTGCTCTGCATAAGAGTTACCGCTCGACACCGCCGCCGCGAAGATCGATGGATTCGTGGTGACCCCAGACACTCCGGCAGCGACCAGCTGCGCGAGACTTCCCGATGTCAGGCGATCCCGGCCGAGGTCGTCGAGCCAGACCGAGACACCACGCTCAGCGAGCCTCCGAACCGCGCTCACCGGACGCCTCGGCGCCCCGACGCAGCTGCGAGGGACTCGCGGGCCGCACCCGCGACCGCCTCGGGCGTGAGTCCGAACTCACCGAAGAGTGTTGCCTGGTCGGCTGAGGCCCCGTAGTGGTCGATTCCGACGACCCTGCCGCTGTCGCCAACCATCTGCCACCAGGTGAGCGGCGAGCCGGCTTCGACCGCGACGCGCGCGCGAACCTGCGGGGGCAGCACCGAGTCCCGATACTCAAGTGGCTGCTGGTCGAACCATTCAAGGCATGGCATCGAGACGACGCGAGCAGCCACCCCTTCGACGTGGAGCGTCGCCGCAGCGTCGACCGCGAGCTGCACCTCCGAGCCGGTGGCGATGAGCAGCACCTCCGGCAAGCTTCCGGCGTCGGAGTGATCGACCAGGACGTAGCCTCCGCGCGCCGTCCCGTCGGCTGCGAGCTCGGAGGTGCCGGCCAGGACGGGGACGTTCTGCCGGGTCAAAGCCATGGCCACCGGACCGTTCCGGCTCTCCAGGGCCACGGCCCAGGCGGCGACGGTCTCATTGGCGTCGGCCGGGCGAACGACAGACAGTCGCGGAATCGCCCGGAGCGCCGCGAGGTGCTCGATGGGCTGGTGGGTAGGCCCATCCTCACCGACGCCGATGGAGTCGTGACTCCAGACGTATACGGGGGAGAGGCCCATCAGGGCAGCCATTCGCACGGAGGGCCGCATGTAGTCGCTGAAGACCAGGAAGGTGCCGACGTACGGACGGGTGTGACCCTCCAGGGCGATCCCGTTGGCGATGGCCCCCATGGCGTGCTCGCGAACACCGAAGTGCAACGTGCGGCCGAACGGGTGGCCCGACCAGGTGGAGGTCTGTCGGTCGACTGGCAACGCAGATGGCTGGCCGGGCATCGTCGTGTTGTTGGAGCCACCGAGGTCAGCTGAGCCGCCCCACAGCTCGGGGAGCACGTCGGCCAGTGCGGCGAGAGTTTTGCCAGACGCCGATCTGGTTGCAACGGATCCGCCGGTCGGAAAGGTTGGCAGATGTATCCGCCAGTCGTCGGGCAGCTGTCCCTTCGCCAGGCGTTCCCGGAGGGCAGCGCCATCTGGGTTGGTCGCTGCCCAGGCGTCGTACTGCCCACGCCACTCGTCGTGCAGAGTTCGACCCCTGTCGCCGACCTCGCGGGCGTGCTGCAACACCTCGGGCTGCACCGAGAAGGTCGCGTCGTCGGCAAAGCCCAGCACGCGTTTGGTGGCTGCCACCTCATCGGCCCCGAGCGCGGAGCCGTGAGCCCCACCGGTGTTGGCGGCGTTCGGCGCTGGCCAGGCGATCTGTGATCGGAGCCGGATGAAGGTGGGCCGGTCCCGGTCGGCGCGGGCCGCAGTAAGAGCGGCATCTAGGCCAACGACGTCGACGTCGCCGTCAGGGGCGAGGTCGACCTCGATGACGCCCCAGCCGTAGGCCCGATACCGGGCGCTGACGTCCTCGGTGAAGGCGATCTGGGTGTCGTCCTCGATGGAAATGCGGTTGTCATCCCAGATGAGCGCGAGGTTACCCAGGCGCTGGGTGCCGGCCAGCGACGAGGCCTCCGCGCTGATCCCCTCTTGGATGTCGCCATCGCTGGCGAACACCCAGACCGTCCAGTCGAAGGGGCTCGAGCCGGGAGCTGCCTCGGGGTCGAGGATGCCGCGCACTCGACGCTGAGCCAGGGCCATTCCCACACCGTTGGCCAGACCCTGCCCCAGCGGTCCGGTCGTTGTCTCGACCCCAGCTGTATGGCCCCACTCCGGA
>JANLWJ010000234.1:0-3695 GCA_031364455.1 Actinomycetes bacterium
CAGCCGAGTCCGGTCCATTCGAGAAAAGATAGCTTGCCGGGATCTTTCCCGACATCAGCATACTTGTAAGAGAGAAAAATTTTCTCTGAGTCAATTCGTCGCCATACATTAAATGTTCCGGAAACGCGGTTGGCGAATCAACCCTGCGATTGAACCACCAGAAATCGACTCCGAGAATTATCAACCGAGGATGCTCTAGCTCAAGAAAATACGGAGCAACCAGACGAAGTTCGTATGCGGAGTTGACTGCCCCTCCAAGGTTCGCAAATTTTTCGGAGAAAAACCGATTCCGGAATTGCATCACCCGGGATGAGCCCAATGCTATGACATTCGGACGAATGGCCCGGAAGAGCGCCATTTTGTACTGAAACGTATTTTGATTCAGTGCAGTTCCATAATACCCTCCAATGGTCATCTGCGATTTCGCGATCGACTCGGCATTTAGAAGTTCTCCCGATCTCTGCAACACGTTGTACGCAGATCCAGCAAACATCAACAACATCAGGAGTGCAACGGTCAGTACCCTCATCTGATATCAGAACTGAAAATACAGGAAAGGTGACTTCTCGTGCATACCGATACCGACTATTCCCAGAGATAAGATCGTGCCGGTCACCAAGGCCCAACGAAAGTCCAGGCGCCAGCGCAAGATCGATGAGAATGAGCCATCGGACTTAACAAGTTCCGGATTAATTTTTGCTATCTGATACCGCGACATGAATTCAACAGTGTTCGGCATCGCCAAGCATAAAATCAATAGGGATATGACCCACGGTAGCCCCGTTCCCCAGTCCGTCAGCCCACTTGCGAACAAACCGTTGAACGACGCTCCATAAAAACCGAACATGCTCTTGAGCATAAGGAGCATTGAATAGGCATTCGCCGACCTAAACGGAACCCAGGCGACTACCACAGCGATGAATGTCAGCGCCCAACTGAACGCGCTACCGATCCGGAACCGATCGATAGGCAATTGCCGGCCCAGCGAAGCTCGGAAGATGTGGTTCACAGCCAGAAAAATCCCATGAAGCCCGCCCCAGAGAACGAACGTCCAGCCCGCGCCATGCCACAATCCGCCAAGAAGCATTGTCACCATCAGATTCATGTAGCGGCGAATCTTGCCGTGCCGATTTCCTCCCAAAGGTATGTATAGATAGTCGCGCAGGAATTGGGACAAGCTAATATGCCATCGGCGCCAGAAATCGATCATGCTTTTCGCTTTGTACGGCGAAGCGAAATTCGCGGGTATGGAAATCCCGAACAACCGGGATAGACCGATCGCCATATCCGAATATCCGGAAAAATCAAAATAGAGCTGAAGCGCGTAGGCCACTGCGCCCAGCCAAGAGTCGAAGAAAGTTAGCGTTGCTCCGGCCGCACTGGCATCGAATACTGCGTTGGCGTAGGGCGCTATCCCATCCGCGAGCACGACCTTTTTGAATAATCCGATGGCAAATACGCTTAAACCGATTTCAAGATTCTTATTTTGAAAAACGAAAGTCTTTCGCCGTTGGAATTGCGGCATCACCTGCGCATGATGAAGAAGTGGTCCTGCCACGAGATGTGGAAAATAGGCCACAAAGAGCGCGTAACGAACCGGATCTTTGTCTCGCGCCAATCTGCGATAACAGTCAACGAGAAACGCGATCTGTGTGAACGTGAAAAAAGATATTCCGATTGGCAGCTTTGCAGTGCTGTGACGTGGCCTGAGGTCGAAGAGGGCGGTAAATTGTTCAAGCAGAAATGCCCCATATTTGAAGTACGCCAGAAGGGCAAGATTTGTAGCTATGCCAACGATAAGCAGATATTTCGCATTTGATCCTGAATTGCGGTCTCGACTGGTTGTGATGCGCGTTCCGAGGTAAAAATTAAAGATGATGCTGGCCAGCAATAGCCAAATAAAATTCCACTTCCAATATCCGTAGAAAATCAGCGATGCACCCACCAGCCACAGACATGCCAGGCGGCTGTTTCGTGCGCCAATGAGGAAGAATCCCATTACACAAACCGGCAAGAAGACGAACAGGAAAAAGTAAGAATTGAATAGCATGTAAATTTTTGATTGCTTAGCCCTCGTCGCTTCTCAACTCTTCTAAGCAAAGCTCCAGACCCTGCCGCCAATCAGGCAGGCTGAACCCGAATTGCTTTCCCAGCTTGCCGTTATCGAGCACCGAATTCTGCGGGCGCGGAGCCGGCGTCGGATAACCGGAAGTCGGGATCGGCAACACCTTTGCCATCCCCTCTTTTCCCGTCAGGATCGCTTGCGCAAATCCGAACCACGTCGTTCGACCAGCCGCGGTCAGGTGATAAAGCCCGCCCTTCTCCCGCAAGCCGTCAATATCGAGTCTTCCGCCGGAGTAATTCTTTGCGACAGTGCCCGCCGTCGCTTCGGCAATCAGTCGCGCTGAGGTCGGCGCGCCAAACTGATCGTCCACAACTTTCAGTTCCCTTCTTTCTCGGCCCAGTCTGAGCATGGTGAGGAGAAAATTTCTTCCACGCGACCCGTACACCCAACTGGTACGGAAAATGAGATGCGCCGCTTTTGCGGCCATCACCCCCTGCTCGCCGGCGAGTTTGGTTCGGCCATAGACATTGATCGGCGCAGCTTCGTCGTCTTCACGATAAGGCGCCGCCTTGAGGCCGTCGAAGACATAGTCCGTCGAGTAGTGGATCAGCGCCGCGTTGCGCAGGGCCGCTTCTTCGGCGAGGATGCGCGGGGCTTCGCCATTGATCTTCATGGCCAGGCCGGGCTCCGATTCTGCCGTGTCCACCGCAGTATAGGCGGCGGCATTGACGATCAGATCCGGCCGCACGCCGCGGACTGCGGCCACGATGGATTGCGCCGAAGCCAGGTCGAGAATATCGCGCGGCGGCGCGACAACTTCACCGAAAATTGCGAGCGTACGACGCAGTTCCCAGCCCACCTGTCCGGCGCCACCTGTGATGAGGATTTTCATGAACTGGTGATTCGGTGATTCGGTGATTCGGTGATTCGGTGATTCGGTGATTCGGTGATTCGGTGATTTTAAAGGATTGAATCACTCAATCACTGAAATTCTCAATCACTCAATTACTCAATTCCTCAATCGCCGCTTTCTCAGGGAAAAGTCTCGGCAACTTTCAACGCGACGCCACGCCTATCCTTTTCTGATATCAGCGGCACGCCGGTGAGCGGCCAGTCGATGCCGATGTCGGGATCATTCCACAATACGCAGCGTTCATGCTCCGGCGCATAGTAGTCCGTGGTCTTGTAAAACACTTCGGCAATCTCGGACAATGCCAGAAAACCGTGCGCAAAGCCGGACGGAATCCAGAGCATGCGCTTATTGTCGGCAGACAGTTGCAGCCCCATCCAGCGCCCGTAGCGGGGCGATGAACGACGCAGGTCCACTGCGACGTCGAACACTTCCCCGGCCACAACTCTCATCAATTTGCCTTGCGCCTGCTTCAGCTGGTAGTGAAGGCCGCGAAGAACATTACGCGAAGAACGCGAGTGGTTGTCCTGCACGAAGTTGGCATCGATTCCAGCAGCCTCGCGGAATACCCGCTGATTGTAGCTTTCCAGGAAAAAGCCCCTCTCGTCGCCGAACACGCGCGGCTCGAGTATGAGGACTTCCGGCAATGCACCTGGGGTAACCTTCATCAGGAAATCCGGTCTTCGAGAATGCTCAGGAGATAATGGCCATACGCGCTCT
>JANLWJ010000276.1:0-6792 GCA_031364455.1 Actinomycetes bacterium
TTAAGACCTATACCCAGCTCTTCCCCGAGCGCCGCATTGTCACGGTGCCCGGACGAGAGATTCTGTTCGGCGGTGGGAATGTCCACTGCATCACGCAGCAGGAACCGTTCGGCGAGCACACGCTGTAGCGACTGAGCCGAATGTCCGGCTTGGATGCTCTGGAGGTGCACCATGACGACCACGACAACGACAACGACAACACCAGTAGTGACAGGGCAAGTCGACGTCGTGCGGCCGAAGAGACGGCAGACCGTAGGGATGCGGCGGTTCGGTTATGCGATAGCTATCGCGATCAACGTCGCCTTCATCTTCTTGATCAACGAGTGGCCTGGCTGGAACTCAGTCGTGTTCCTCACCGATGAGACCGAGACCGTCGTCCCGATCCTGAATGCAGCACTTGTGATCTCGATCGTGGTCAACGCCATCTACCTGACCGCCGACCCACGCTGGCTGCGCGCCATCGGCGACGCGGTCACCGCCGCCGTCTCGTTCATCGTGATCCTCGTCACCCTCCGGGTCTTCCCGTTCGACTTCACCGACTACTCGTTCGACTGGGCGATGCTCGTACAAGTCATCCTGGGCGTTGGTCTGATCGGATGCCTGGTCGGCGTCATCGCCAACCTGGTGACATTCACGCGTGAGGTCGGAAACGTATGAGGCGCCTGCTGAGTTGGGACCTTCGCCCGTAGGCCCAGCACCGGACTACGCCGATCATCGGAGCATGACCGATGTGACATCGACGCCCCTGAAGCCCAACGCGCCTGCGCCAGAAGCAGTCAGCGACCTGGCCCCAGTGCCTCCGCGCGGGTGGTTCGGCCTGGTTGTTGCCGCAGCAGTCGTCGGTATGGCAGCGACGATCATTCAGATCGTCGAGCGGGTGGCCCTGGCCCAGAACGCCGACGCCGATCTGTTGTGTGACATCAACGGCACGTTTTCGTGCGGCAACGTCCTCACCTCCTGGCAGTCGAGTGTCTTCGGCCCGATCCCGAACGCAGCCATCGGGCTCAGTGTCTTCGCGCTGACGCTCGGTGCCGCGGGAGTAGGGCTGCTCGGCTCGGCGCTTTCCAAGCCAGCTTGGGGTGTCGCGACCTTCTTTGCTGGATTCATGGCCGCCTTCACAGTCTGGTTCCTCGCACAGACGGCATTTGTCATTGGCTCGGTCTGCTTGTACTGCCTGGTGATCGGAAGCATGGTGCTGCTGGTCAACCTCTCCTGGTGGCGGATCGGAAACCGCCTCGGCTACCTGTCGGGCAACCGCTTTCTCGATGGTGCCGCATGGCTGGTGCGCGGAGGAACCGACGTTATTCTCTGGGTCGGCCTGGGCGTGGTGGTCGGCGCGATGATGGTCGGCGGGCTCGCCATCTGACCGAACCCGACGCCGGCTCCTAGGATTCGGTCGTGGAAATCCGTGCCGCGGTGGCCGCCGACCTCGATGCCGTTCTCGACATCGCGTCGGTCGTTGACCCTCCGGCCGACGACGCCGATCTCGATGTCAGCTACTACCGGCACCTGCTCGATCACGGGCGGCTGGTCGTCGCGGAGGCGTCCGACATCGTTATCGGGTACGCCGCAGCGATCGAGGTGGGACGGTCCCGACACGTCAGCGACCTCTTCCTTCATCAGGATGCCCGAGGTCAGGACATCGGGCGCAAACTGCTCGAGGCCATGTGGGAGGCGGACGCAGTATCCGTGCCGCGCCAGACGTTCTCCTCGCTGCATCCTGCTGCGCTTCCCCTCTACCTTCGTGCGGGGATGGCCCCGATGTGGCCATTGCTCTACCTAACCGGTTCGTCGACGTCGCTGCCGCTCAGCCGTCTGCACGTTCGGGTAGTGGACGGGGAAACCGCCGCCAAGCATGAAGCCGAATGGCTCGGCTGGAATCGGCCAACTGAGTACCGCTATTGGTCCGACCGCCCCGGCGCGCGTGTCTTCGCAGTCCACGACGGCGACCTCGTGGTCGCAGTGGGGTGCAGCGTCCGCAATCGAACGATGCACACGCTCGGCCGGTTGGCGTGCATGGATGAGGCGCTGCTGCCGGAAGCGCTATCAGCAGCGGCCCGCTGGTGTGGCGACGACGTCATGGTCGCCGTTCCAGGCGTGAACCGTGGTGTGCCGACGCTGGTCGGCGCCGGCTGGAAGATTGTCGAGCACGACATTTACTGCGCCAGTGAGTCAGGCCTGATGGATCCCACTCGGCTGCTTCCCCACCCCGGGCTGCTGTAGCGAACCTCCCCACAACGAGGAACGGCGCGGTCGATGCCACCCCCTCGTGTGGCACCGGCCTCGCCGTTCCCTGAGTTCATCGGTTCTCCATCACCGGATGTGTTCGGCCATGTGGGTGAACTCTGCGGGTAGTCCCTAGGGTGAGTACGTGACCTGGATTAGCGCGGCCGCTGCTGCGGAGGCCGTGGCGGCGCTTGGTGGGCGGCCGCGCATCGTCGTGAGCGGCAATCACGCAACTCCCCGCACGCTCGTTGCGGCCATTGACGCCGCCGTCCCGGAGTTTCGGCTCTGGGCACTCAACGCCCAGTCGGGTTTGCCTAACCGCGATGGTGTGACGTTGGAGACGTCCTTCGTTGGCCCCGCGATGCGCAACAGTCCGCACCTGCGCTACATCCCCTCGCGGCTTTCGCTCGTTCCCGTGCTGTTCCGTAAGCGGGCCCGGCCCGAGGTCGTCGTCGTGCACACCTCTCGCGTCGTCGACGGGAAGGTCTCGCTCGGGGCTGAGGTGAATGTCCTCCCTGCTGCGATCGAGCAGTGTCGCGCAGCGGGTGGTCTGGTGATTGCACAGGTGAACCGCCACATGCCTTACACGTTCGGAGACGGGGAGTACGCCGTCGACGACTTTGACTATCTCGTCGATGCTGACGAGCCACTGGTTGATCTCCCGCCCCTTGCTATCGATGATGTCTCGCGCGCGATCGGGTCACGGGTGGCTGACCGCGTTCCTGACGGCGCCACTCTTCAGCTGGGGATCGGGGCAGTGCCGGACGCATCTGTCCGAGGCGTTGCTCAACGCCGCGGTCTGAAGATCTGGTCGGAGATGGTCAGCGATGGAGTGCTGAACTTGCACGAACAGGGTGCCCTCGATGCCGACGAACCGGTTGTCGCTTCGTTCGTCTTCGGCTCCCAACGGCTCTACGACTGGGTCGACCGGAACCCGAGCGTGCAGTTACTACGGACCGAGACGACCAACGCCCCGTCGCTGATCTCCCAGCGGCCGATGATGGTGTCGGTGAACGCCGCACTGCAGGTTGATCTCTTCGGGCAGGCGAACGCATCACGGATCAGCAACCGGATCTACTCAGGCTTCGGTGGGCAGACCGACTTCGTGGTTGGTGCGTTGCACTCCCACGGCGGGCAGGCGCTGATTGCCATGCGGTCCTGGCACCAGAAGGCTGACGTGTCGACCATCGTGCCGCTCATCGACGAGCCGGTGACGTCGTTCCAGCACAGCGCGGTCGTCACCGAGAACGGTGTCGCTTCCATCTGGGGGTACTCGCAGGAGGAGCAGGCGCTGCACCTGATCGACCACGCGGCCCATCCGAATGTGCGCGACGAGCTCTATGAAGAAGCCGTGGCGCTGTCGCTGGTGCGACCGGGCTCAGGCTAGGGCGCCGTCAGCCGACGAGACGCTGATCTCAGAAAGCAGCCACTGCATGACATCGGCAGCCGACCAGCCGTCCGGGAACATCTCGAGAAGCGCGTGCACCGCCTCGAGGTCTTGCCCGAGAGTCAGCAGCGGAGGCTCGGTCGACCCGTCGTGACGGATCTGCGGTACGCCGGCCGACGCCATGAGCCCGTTGCAGAGGCACTTGCGACCGACGGTGTCTTCGACTTCCCCGCCCTTGCGTACGTAGGCGTCAACAGGTTCGGACGGGCAGCGTTGCCCGATCGTCCCGTCGGCGCGTCGGTAGGGAGTACGCAGGTAACCGAGGTCGCAGATGCGTTCGCGGGCTGCGGAAATCTCCGGGTCGGCGACGGTGCCAGCCATCTGCACCACCTTGAACGGGAAGCCGGTGGGGCTGGCGAGCGGGTCGGTACGGACCTCGGCGGTGCCGGCATCCAGTGCCACCCGGAGCGCGGTGCGCAGCGGTTCCGAGAGTCCGGACTCGTGACAGAGCGCGAAGACGGTGCCGATCTGGACGCCCTGCGCACCGCCGGCGCGCGCCGCGGCCACGTGTTTGGGGAACGCCTGACCGCCGGCCAGCCAGTAGGGCAGGCCGACCTTCATCAGCTTGTCGAGGTCAACGACATCGCGCGGTCCGTAGATCGGTTCGCCGCCATCGTCGAGCTCATTGCGCCGGGGCGGGGCGTTGTGCCCACCGGCTGTGGGTCCTTCGACCACGAAGCCGTCGGGCTTGGTGCTGTCGTCACGGGCGAGGTAGGCACCGAGAATGTGAGAGGAGATGATCGCGAGAAAGACCGGACGGGGCAAAGTGGGTGGCGCCTGGGGCACGACCACGTTCGGGTCCAGTGAGATGACGAGCTCGACTGATGACTCAGAGCCGGCCACGTCGATCGGCAAGGTCACCGCTCGTCCGTTGGCGTAGTCGGTGAGCAGCCGGGGGAGGTGCGTCGGGAGGCCGGCGCCAACGAGTACGACGTCGACGTTGGCGAGCATCGCACCGAAGAGAGTGGCTGGCGTCCAGAGCTGGATCTTCTCGAGCAGGTTGATGCCGACGGGACCGTCATGGCCCTGCTTGGCCATCGTGACCTGGACGAAGGCGCCGAGCACCGCTAGGCGCACGGCGTCGAGGCGCTGGTGGTGGTCAAGGCGTGGGATGGGTCGGAACGGGGCGCCGGGCTTGCGTCCCTCTGGACGGTAGTAGCGCCCAAGGGTGGCGGAGACGAAGTCCTGGTCGGGGTACTCGGCCATCGCGGCCTGCACGTGACCACCCTGGTCGCCGTCCTGCAGCCACCGAGCGACCAGTAGATCTGAGGCGACCCCGCTGATGACCCCGAGGCCCCCGTTCTGCGCGACCTGTCGAGCAAGCCGCCAGCTGGAGACGCCGACGCCCATTCCGCCTTGGATCACCGGTGGGAGCTGGTCTGCGCGGCTGGCCGGCTCGATGTCGTTGACGCTCATGAGATGGAACCTACGGTACCGTAGGTTGCCCCTTCAAGGCCAAACGTCCCGGTGGGGGCCTCAAATCGGACCGCGGAGGGCGAGAATGGACGGGTGCCTGAGCTGCCCGAGGTAGCGGCGCTCGCTGGATTCCTCCGCGAGCGGCTGGTCGGTCGCGTGGTGGCACGGGTTGACGTCGCCGGCATCGCAGCCCTGAAGACCTACGACCCGCCAGTGACCTCCTTGGGTGGTCTGTCGGTGACCGACGTCCGGCGCCTCGGCAAGTTTCTCGACATCGATGTCGACGGCCTGCACCTAGTCGTTCACCTAGCCCGCGCCGGCTGGGTGCGCTGGCGAGAGGAACTCCCGACCACCCCGCTGAAGCCGGGCAAGGGCCCCATTGTGTTGCGCGTACACCTCGACGATGGCTCGGGGCTGGACTTCACCGAGGCGGGAACCACCAAGAAGTTGGCGGTGTACGTCGTCCGCGAGGTTTCGGACGTGCCAGGAGTTGCTCGGTTGGGACCGGACCCGCTGACCCTCGACCGCGTTACGCTTGACGGCCTGCTCGACGAGCACGCCCGCACCCAGCTCAAAGGGTTGCTGCGCAGTCAGTCGGTCATCGCCGGTATCGGCAACGCGTACAGCGACGAGATCTTGCACGTGGCTCGGGTATCCCCCTTTGCGCTAGCCGGGCGTCTTGACGACGCCGGCCGAGAGCGGCTGTTCGCCGCCATCGGGTCGACCCTGCGCGATGCCGTCGATCGCTCTGCCGGCCTTCCGGCAGCTGAACTGAAGGACGACAAGCGGGCGGCGATGCGCGTCCATGGCCGCACGGGTCAGGAGTGCCCGGAGTGCGGCGACGTCGTCCGCGAGGTGTCCTTCGCCGACTCCTCACTGCAGTACTGCGCTACCTGCCAGACGGGAGGGAAACCGCTAGCGGACCGTCGCCTCTCCCGCCTACTCAAGTAAGCGTGGGTGGCTAGGCTGCGGAACGTGAGCGCGCTCAACCGACTGAGGGATGCTGTTGGCGCTGAGCATGTGCTCACCGACCCGGATGTGACGCGCCCATACGGCACCGACTGGACGGGGCGCTGGTCCGTCGCCCCCGTCGCGGTTGTGCGTCCGGCCAGCTCGGCCGAAGTCGTCGCCGTGATGCAGGTGTGTGCCGCCGCACAGATCCCCGTCGTTCCCCAGGGGGGCAACACCGGCCTGGTCGGCGGCTCGGTTCCTGGCTCGTCGGACGCCGTTGTTCTCTCGCTTCTCCGACTCACGTCACTTTCCGCCGTCGACGCGACGAGCCGCCAGGTGACCGTCGGAGCTGGCACAACGGTGGCGCAGGTGCACATGATCGCGGCTGCGAGCGGACTCACCTACGGCGTCGACCTCGCGTCTCGCGACTCCGCGACGATCGGCGGAACCGTTGCGACGAATGCTGGCGGCCTTCGCGTTGTCCGCTTCGGCGACACCAGGGCACAAGTCGTTGGCGTCGAGGCGGTGTTCGCAGACGGAACGATGATCGATCGCACCGGGGCGCTGCCCAAGGACTCTGCGGGTTACGACATCTCTCGGCTGTTGGTCAGTAGCGAGGGGACGCTTGCGGTGGTAACCGCAGTTTGCCTGCAGCTGCGCGACCAGCTGCCGCCTGATCGGGTGACGGCGCTGGTGGGCGTCGGCTCGTTGCGTGAGGCGGTCGGGTTGGTCGCCCATGTAGTCCCAGCGCG
>JANLWJ010000283.1:0-5242 GCA_031364455.1 Actinomycetes bacterium
CGCGAAGCTCATCCCACAGCTCAACGATCGCCAGGACGTCGTCTTCTGTCGCCTCGCGCGTGCGCACGGTCACTGCAGACACAGCGGCTCTCAGGGCTCCTCGGATCGTTTCGCTGCTGATCGACGTCCCCAACGCCTCTGGCGGCTACGCTCCCCCGTGGCCTTCTTCAGCGTAGCCGCTGCTGACGGCAGGCTGATGGATCCCGTCGTTGTTGTCAGCTGACGTCCGAAGGAGGCGACGTGCTGGGCCTGGGCACCTTGCTCAACGTTGCGGCCGTCTTGGTTGGCGGGACCATCGGCACGCTGCTGGGCGACCGGCTTCCGCCTCGTGTTCGCGACGTAGTCACCGACGGGCTCGGCCTGGTGACCTTGGTGGTCGGTGGCCTCAACGCGGCCGCGGTCCTCGACCCGGCTCTTGAGGACGAAGTCACTCGCGGGGTACCACTTCTGATTGTCCTCGCCTCCGTCGTCATCGGCGGCGCTGTCGGAGCGGCCCTGCGTCTTGAGTCCCGCCTGGAGGGCCTCGGCGCTGCGCTCCAACGGCGGCTGGCCGGCGGACAGAGCGCACCGGAGAACCGTCGCCGTTTCATCGAGGGGTACGTGACCGCCTCGCTGGTCTTCTGCGTCGGTCCGCTGACCGTTCTTGGCTCATTGCAGGACGGCATCGGCGACGGAATCGAGCTCCTCGCCCTCAAATCGGTGCTGGACGGGTTCGCGGCCCTCGCCTTTGCGGCGTCGCTGGGCTGGGGGGTCGTCGCCTCGGCCCTGACGGTTCTGGTCTTTCAGGGCGCCCTGACGGTTGTGGGTGCGGTGATGGGTGAGGTGATGACCGATGGCCAGGTCGCCGCTCTCACCGCCACGGGTGGCGTGGTGCTCCTGGGCGTAGGTCTGCGCTTGCTTCGGGTCAGGCCGCTCCCCGTCGCAGATCTACTGCCTGCCCTTCTCGTCGCCCCTCTGCTCACCGCTGTCCTTGGAACATTTCTCGATTCGTGACCCTGAACGGGTGCCACTCCGGCCGCAGCGTGGCTATGCTCCGCAACGACCGCTAGCGACCGTTTCAGGCCCGCTTGCCGGTCAGCCGCACCACGCGAGGGAGTCCTGAGAGTGGTCCACTGGTCGGTCACGCGCATGGTTGCCTTGCTCATCGCATGTGTTGGCATGCTCGGCGGAACCGCTGTTCTGGCCACGGCGGCACATGCGGCCGAGGCCGAGCCGACTGGAACGATCCAAGGGTTCCTGCGCGACCTGGCCGGCAACCCGGTTCCCGGTGTCGATGTGACCGTAACGGACGCTGGAGGGTTCGCCGCCACCGGAACCAGCGACGACACCGGTCGTTGGGAGGTCGAGGTCCCGGGCCCCGGCACGTACACGGTCGAGCTCGACGAGGAGACGGTGCCGGAGGGTGTAGCGCCGCCTACCAAGAACCCCATCGAGAATGTTGTCGTCACCGGATCCGCACGCACCGTCCTGTTCACCCTCGGTGAGCGAGAGCGCGACCTGACGACGAAGTGGGACCAGGCAGCCCAACTCGCCTTCGAGGGGCTTCGATTCGGACTCGTCATTGCCTTGGCCGCAGTAGGACTCTCGCTCATCTACGGGACCACCGGGCTGACCAACTTTGCCCACGGCGAGATCATCACGTTTGGCGCCATCATCACCTGGTGGCTCAACGTCAGCGTCGGTCTCCCATTCATCGCCGCGGCCGTTCTTGGCGTCATACTGTCCGGCGCCTTTGGTTTTGTGAATGATCAAGGACTCTGGAAGCCCCTTCGCAAGCGTCAGACCGGATTGATCGCCATGATGATCGTGTCGATCGGACTCGCCCTGGCGCTCCAGAACATCTTCCTGATCTTCTTTGGCGGTGCGAGCCGTCCCTTCGGCGACTACGAAACCCAGGCCGGTATCGAGTTCGGCCCGGTGAGCCTCACGCCCAAGGACCTCGCCTCGATGCTGATCGCGGTGATTGTGCTGACTTTGGCCGGATTGGCACTGCTCAAGACGCGGTTTGGCAAGGCGACCAGAGCCGTCTCGGACAACCCCGCACTCGCGGCGTCCAGTGGCATCGACGTCGAGCGAGTGATCCTGGTCGTCTGGGTGGTCGGCGCTGCGTTGGCCGGTCTCGGCGGGATCCTGCAAGGGCTCACTCAGCAAGTTTTCCCACTCCTGGGAGCCCAGAGCCTGCTGCTCATCTTCGCTGCCGTCACTTTGGGCGGGCTGGGAACCGCCTTCGGTGCCCTCGTAGGCAGCATCCTGGTAGGCCTGTTCATCAATCTCTCGACCCTTATCCCGGGTATGACTCCCGAGTTGAAGAACGTCGGAGCCCTGCTTCTGCTCATCGTCGTGCTCATGGTTCGACCACAGGGGATCCTGGGTCGACGGAGCCGGGTCGGCTGAGGAGGCCATCATGGACTGGGACTTCATCTTCACCGCGTCGGTCTCCTACGCCCTCGGCGCCGTATCCGTCGCGTACTGTCTCGCCGCGATTGGCCTGAACATGCAGTTCGGTTACACCGGACTGCTCAACTTCGGTCAGGCCGCGTTCTTGGCCGCGGCCGGCTACGGCATGGCCGTTATGGTCACCACTTTCGACTTCTCATTCTGGGTGGGATTGCTAGTTGGCCTGCTTGCCACGATTGCGCTTGCCTTGATACTTGGTCTCCCAACACTACGGTTGCGCGCTGACTACCTTGCCATCGTCACAATCGCAGCCGCCGAAGTAGTCAGGCTCATTGTCAGATCGGTAAAGTTCAAGGAGACGTTGGGCGGGTCAGACGGGCTCCAGCAGTTCGCCGAGCGCTTCTACGAGTTGAGTCCGCTCTCTGACACCTTCCGCATCAAGTTCGGCCCGTTCCTCTTCAGCAACCAAGAGGTCTGGGTAATGATCGTAGGCTGGTCGCTCGTCGCTGCCTTCTCGCTCATTACCTTCCTGCTTGTCCGGAGTCCATGGGGACGGATTCTCAAGGGCATCCGCGAGGACGAGGACGCCGTGCGAAGCCTCGGAAAGAATGTGTACTGGTACAAAATGCAGGCGCTCATCCTGGGCGCGGTGATGGCTGGATTCGGCGGGTTCGTCATCGGCATTCTGTTCAACGCCGTTTCACCCGATATCTATGCAACCGCTTTAACCTTCTCGATCTACACCATCTTGATCTTGGGTGGGGCCGCTCGCGTGGCTGGCCCTCTCCTCGGCGCCATTCTCTTCGGCTTCCTGTATCAGTTCGTGGATGTCGTCCTAAAGGAAGCCGTCGCAGCCGACTACATCACGTTCCTCGACTCGAGCCAGACTGCTCAGGTACGCCTTATTCTCGTTGGAGTTGGCCTGATGCTGTTGATGATCTACCGCCCACAAGGAATCCTCGGAGACCGGAGGGAGATCGCACTCGATGCCCGCTGACACGCCCACATCGCTGCAAGCAGCGACGCCGCGCAAGGAGGCTGCGACCGCCGCCCTGGCCGACGTCGCCAGGGAGCCAGGCGCCGCAAAGCCCGATCCCGTACTGGTGGCCGACGGCGTCGTCCGCCGTTTCGGCGGGCTCACGGCGGTAAACGTCGACCATATCGAGGTCCAGCGCGGGGCTATCACGGCTCTCATCGGTCCCAACGGCGCCGGAAAGACCACCTTTTTCAACCTGCTCACCGGATTCGACAAGCCGGACGAAGGAACGTGGTCGTTCAACGACAAGCCCCTGAACGGTGTCTCCCCCTACAAGGTGGCCCGGATGGGAATGGTGCGCACCTTCCAGCTCACGAAGGTGCTGTCCAAACTGACGGTAATCGAGAACATGCGTCTGGGAGCGACAGGGCAGCGCGGCGAGCGGATCCTCTTCGGTCTGATTCCACCTCTGTGGAAAAACCAGGAACGCACCATCACCGAGCGAGCTGACGACCTACTTGCGCGCTTTAAGCTCGACGCTAAACGCGGAGACTTCGCTGGCTCGCTCTCAGGAGGTCAACGCAAGCTCCTTGAGATGGCTAGGGCCCTCATGGTTGAGCCAGAACTGGTCATGCTCGATGAGCCTATGGCCGGCGTGAACCCAGCGCTGACGCAGTCGCTGCTCGGCCACGTCAAGGATTTGCGCGAACAGGGCATGACCGTTCTCTTCGTCGAGCACGACATGGACATGGTCCGCGACATCTCCGACTGGGTCATCGTGATGGCCCAGGGTGCAGTGATCGCCGAAGGCCCGCCACTGGAGGTGATGGCTGACCAACGAGTCATCGACGCGTACCTCGGTGCTCATCACGACTTGTCGTTGGCCGAGATAGTCGAGGAAGAGGGCATCGACGCCCCCGAGCTACTGAGCACCGACGCCCCACCCTCGACCCCTAAGGACGCCTCTTGAGCGACCAGATGCCGACTCCCGGCGAGAAGAACCGCGAGGAGTCTCAGCTCCTCGGTGATCGAGACAAAGGCTCGACACCTATCGACCGATCTGCCCACCTCGAGGGAGCTTCCGACTCGCTTGTGGTCGCCGATGACCTCATCGCGGGCTACGTCCCAGGCGTGAACATTCTCAACGGCTGCGACCTCTACGCCAAGCGCGGCGAGCTCGTCGGCATCATCGGCCCGAACGGTGCTGGGAAGTCGACACTGCTCAAAGCCCTCTTCGGTCTGGTGAACGTCCGGTCCGGAAGTGTGACCCTCGACGGCCAGGACATCACCAACGTCAAACCGAATAAACTCGTCAGCCAGGGCATCGGCTTCGTCCCGCAGAACAACAATGTCTTCCCCAGCCTGACCATCGAGGAGAACCTGCAGATGGGCGCCTTCCAGGCACCCAGTCAGTTCAAGGAACGTTTTGAGTTCGTCGCCTCGCTCTTCCCCGCCCTGGCCGACCGTCGCAAACAGCCGGCCGGGTCACTGTCCGGCGGTGAACGCCAAATGGTGGCGATGAGCCGAGCGCTGATGATGGACCCCTCGGTGATCCTGCTGGACGAGCCATCGGCTGGGCTGTCCCCCGTGCTCCAAGATGACGTATTCATCCGAACCAAGCAGATCAATGCCGCCGGGGTGACCGTCATCATGGTTGAGCAGAACGCCAGCCGCTGCCTACAGATCTGTGATCGCGGCTACGTGCTCGACCAGGGACGTAACGCCTACACCGGCAGCGGCGCATCGCTGCTAACTGACCCAAAGGTGGTCGAGCTCTACCTCGGCACCCTCGCCAAGGCCTGAACGAGCCGAGGCCTTTCCGTAGCCCTCAACCACAACAGAAGGGGCCCGGCGTGAGCTTCAGGGTGA
>JANLWJ010000319.1:0-3336 GCA_031364455.1 Actinomycetes bacterium
TGGCGGGAGACTTCGGAGACCTGGGTCATCGCCACGACCACCTGGTCAGAGGCCGACCGCTGCTGCTGCGTCGCGATACTGATCTCCTCAGCAGCACCCGTCGCCTCATCAACCATCGCCGCAATCCGATCCAACGCCACCACCGCACCAGCAGCCTTACCCGAACCACGCTCAGCAGCCCGAGCACCCTCCTCAGACGCCAACACCGTCGACCGCGTATGCGCCTGAATCTCAGTCACAATCCCCTGAATCTGAGACGTCGACACCTGCGCCCGCTCCGCCAACTTCCGCACCTCAGCAGCCACCACCGCAAACCCACGCCCATGCTCACCAGCACGAGCAGCCTCAATCGCGGCATTTAACGCCAACAAGTTCGTCTGCTCCGACAACTCATCAATCAACGACAGAATCTGACCCACCTGCGTGATCTTGTCCCCCAACCCCGCAGACGACACCCCAATCTGATCCACCACCGACCGAATCTGATCCATCGCCTGAACCGACTCAGCCACCGCACCCCGACCCTCATCAGTCAAAACCAACGTCTCAGCAGCAACCCGAGCCACCGACCCAGCCGTCTCAGCAATCTGAGCAGCCGTCGCCGCCAACTCCTCAATCGTCGCCGTCGTCTCAGTGACAACAGCCGATTGCTCACCGGCTGAGCCAGCTTGCTCTTGTGCGGTGGCGCGCATCTGGCCGGCGGCCTGGGCCAGCTGGACGCCGTGACCCTGTGCCTGGGCAACCAAGGCCCGCAGCCGTTCCAAAGTGTTCTCGAACGAGTGGGCCAAGACCGCAAGTCGTTCGTCGTCGAAGTCAACCGGCAGGCTGACCGCGAGGTTGCCGGCAGCGGCTTGGTCCAGCGCGTTGGAGAGGTCAGTGAGTCGAGCGTTCAGATGGTCGCGCTCAGCAGTCGTCTCAAGGGCCTTGTTCCGGTTGCGCCGGAAGAGCCGTGCGTAAGAGACCAGCGCATACCCGAGCAGCGGGATACCGAGCGCAAGCAGAGCAATCAGCGCTGGCGAGACTGCGGCAGCCAAGCCGGTCACGACTACCGGCTCAGATGCGGTGATGAACCAGTCGTTGTCGTTGACGATCTGCAGAGTCTCGGACGGCTCCATTCGCACGTAGGCAACGCGCTCGTCACCAATCGTGGTCAGGCCAGATGACCCGAAGTTGCGGAGCTCGCCGGTGAAGGTGGCGTCATCGGTCTGACCGAAGTCGGTTGCGGAGACCTGTGTTGACCGGCTGTCGATGACGACTAGTTCGGTGCGCTCAGTGACGGCGCGCATCGTCGCGTCGCCGTCACGGGCGAGCACCTGCGCCCGCAACGCCTCAAGTCGGACCTCGAAGTAGAGGAGCCCGCGCTTCTGGCCATCGAGCATCACCGTTGTCCCGTTGGCCACGACCCACTCGCTGGTTTCATCAGAGAAGTAGGGGGTCGACTGATAGAGCCAGCCGGCAGGCAAGGAGAGGACATCAGCGAAGAACGGGAGGTTCTTGTCGGCGCCACTCTCCAAAGTGATCGGTGGTGACGGAAATCCGTTGACGACCTCGGCGATCTCTATGCCGCTCTTGGCGTCGACGTACCCAGAGCGGGCCACCGATCCGGGGAAGAGGGTCTGCTGATAGGCCAGAAGGTCGACGATGTCCTGACGCGAACTGATGTCGGACGAAACCTTGGTCTCCGTGCTACCCGGAGCCTTGAAGAAGTCGGCGAACACGTCGTCCTGGACGGTCAGCAGACCGATGGCCCCCGCCTGCTCGAATTGGGCGGTGAGAAGGGTTTCGCTGTTGGCTGCGGCCGTCTGAAGTTCGGTGTTCTGGGCACTGGCGGCATCGCTGGCAGTTTGTGTGGCCTGGTAGGTGAGTCCAGCGGCAGTGGAGAGCATCAGGACGCCGAGCACCAGCGCAGGTACGCGCATGCTCCGCATCGTTACCCTCCGTGACGCCCATGGGATGTGTCTCGGGTGGGGAATCGGCAGGTGGGGGGCGGTGGTTGAGCCGAATAGGTCAACTACAGGAGGACTAGTGCTCTTCGCACGTACGGCGGCCACGCTGCCCACCCCCACCCAGGCTCTGCCCGGGCGGCCCCAACCTGGCTTCTCGGTTCCCGAGCGGCACGCGGTACTGGGGACCCCGATCGCCGGGGACGTCCCTGACGGGATGGCCGAGGCCTTCTTCGGCATGGGCTGCTTCTGGGGCGCCGAGCGACGCTTCTGGCAGATGCCCGGCGTCTACACCACCGCGGTGGGCTACCAGGGCGGCAACACCCCGAACCCCACCTACGACGAGACCTGCACCGGCATGACCGGTCACACCGAGGCCGTCCGCGTCGTCTACGACCCGGCCGTCGTCTCCTACGCCGAGCTGCTCAAGGTCTTCTGGGAGACCCACGACCCGACCCAAGGCTTCCGGCAGGGCAATGATCTCGGATCTCAGTACCGTTCGACGCTCTACTGGACGAGCGACGACCAGCGAGCGGCAGCTAAGGCATCCCGGGACGTCTACCAAGGTGCCCTGACCAAGGTCGGTCTCGGCGCCATCACCACCGAGATGCTCACCGCTCCGACCTTCTACTACGCCGAGGAGCACCACCAGCAGTATTTAGCGAAGGTGCCGAACGGCTACGACTGCCACGCCAACACCGGGGTTGCCTACCCCGCCTGAACAACATTGCGGTAGTTGGCTGACGCTATAGCCTCAGCCAACTTCCGCAAACTCAGAGGAATCGGTGCCGGGGGACACCTGCTCCGCCATGGGAGGAGGAGCTTTCATGACCGAGTACCTCATCTACTTCAACCAGCAGTGGGTCGGCGACCACACCGAGGAGTGGTTCCGTGGGCGCGCGCCGCTCGCCATGGCGGTTGTGGGCGAGATGAAGGCTGCTGGCGTCTACGTGTTCGCCGGTGGGCTAGAGGAAGAAGCCGACGTCTTCAGCGCTGACGCGACGAGCGGCTCGTTGATCGTCACCGATAGGCCCTTCGCCGAGACCAAAGAGGTTTTAGGCGGGCTCACCGTCGTGGACGTTGCCGACGAGGATGCCGCCAAGATGTGGGCCGGCAAGCTCGCGGAAGCGTGCGGCTGGCCCCAGGAGGTTCGCCGCTTCGGGCCGCGGCCGCAAGCCTCGTGATCGGGCCACGTCGCTAGTCCGCGATCACGGAACTACCACCAGCAATACCTGGCAAAGGTGCCGAACGGCTGCGACTGCCACGCCACCAACGGGCTCGCGTACCCCCGCCTGAAAAACATTGTGGAAGTTGGGTGGGGGGGTATGCCCCCCCCAAATACACAAAACGGAGTAGGCGTGTGTGGAACGAAACGGGGGGGGGGACGACAGGT
>JANLWJ010000342.1:0-1699 GCA_031364455.1 Actinomycetes bacterium
CAGCATCGGGATGCCGAAGCCGAGCGTCTTGCCGGTGCCGGTCTTGGCCTGGCCGATGACGTCGTGGCCGTCGAGCGCCACCGGAAGGGTGAGCTCTTGGATGGGAAACGCCTCGGTAATGCCCAGGTGAGCCAGATCGGCCACCGTTTCAGAACGGATGCCGAGGTCAGCAAATGTAGTCAGGGGGTCCGCCTTGCCGGTCGATGACGGCTCCCAGCCTACCGCCCGCCCGCTCGCTACCCTTCGGCCATGCCTGATGCCACCTATGACGCTGCTGTGATCGATCTGCTCGGAGTCCTCGCCTATGGCGAGCTCTCGGCCTTTGAGCGGCTCTGTGCCGACGCCGCTCTTGCCCCGACATTGGACGACAAGGCCGAGGTCGCTGCCATGGCTTGTGCGGAGTTCGGCCACTTCCAGCAGCTGCGTGGCAGGCTCACCGAGCTCGGTGCCTCTCCCGAGGAAGCGATGCGTCCATTCGTCGCCCCGCTGGATGCGTTCCACGCCTCAACCGCGCCGGCCGACTGGCTCGAGGGACTGGTCAAGGCTTACGTCGGGGACGGGATCGCCGCTGACTTCTACCGGGAGATCTCAGTGCTCCTTGACGACCGGACGCGTGACCTGGTTGTCGAGGTCTTCGGAGATACCGGGCACTCCAGCTTCGTGGTCAGCAAGGTGCGGGCGGCGATCGAGGCTGACCCCCGCGTCGCCGGTCGGCTGGCCCTTTGGGGCCGGCGGCTGATGGGCGAGGCGCTCAGTCAGGCACAGCGGGTGGCCGCTGAACGTGATGCTCTTGCGGTACTTCTGGCAGGCGGCGTCGGTGGCGGCGGAATGGACCTAGTCGAACTGGGCGCGATGTTCACCCGGATTACCGAGCAGCACACCAAGCGGATGGCCGCATTGGGCCTCGCGGCCTAACCCCTCGGCGAGCCCCTCGGCGAGATTGGGCGTTACATGGCTCCGAAACCGACGCGGCGTGCTTCCTGCTCGCCGAGCTCGACGTAGGCGAGTTTGTCGGCGGGTACCAGCACCCGGCGGCCGCGGGAGTCAGTGAGGTCGAACAAGGCTGCCGGGTCGGTCGCACAGGCCTTCACCATCGATGACACGTCGTCCGGCGTCAGGTCGGTCTCTACGACCAGCTCTCGGGCGACACCCTTCACCCCGACCTTGACCTCCATGCCGACCTCCGCTCGCTTTGCGTCCTACGAGCACGCGCCCGCGGCGTCAGGCTAGTCGACGGCCTCTCCGTCGACGCGAGGGAACCCACCGATCCCGCGCCAAGCCAACGATGCGATGAGACTCTCGGCGCTGGCCCTGGGGAGCGTGCCGTCTTGGGTGAGCCACCATCGGGCGGCAACCTGCGCGCTGCCGGTCAGCCCAGCGGCGAGCAGCATGGCGGCTTCATGGTCGAGCTCAGTGTCATCGGCGATGACCTCGGTGACGGCCAACGTGCAGGCGTGCATGACGGCGTCCACCCGCTCGCGCACCGCCGGCTCGCCGGTGAGGTCGGACTCGAAGACCAGCCGGAAGGTGCTGTCCGGGTCTGACATGAACCCGAAGTAGGCCCCGATCGTGGCGTTGACCCGTTCGTGGTTGTCGGTGGTGGACGCCAGCGCGTCGCGCACCGCTGCCTCAAGCGCCTCCGTGCCGGCATCGAGCAGGGCCAGATAGAGCTCGAGCTTGCCGGGGAAGTGCTGGTAGA
>JANLWJ010000344.1:0-1868 GCA_031364455.1 Actinomycetes bacterium
GAAACCGCGGCGGCCTCTGTTCTTCCACGTCCACTCACGGTTGATCCGGTAGGCGAAGACGGTAGCGACGACCGTCGCGATGGCTTTGGCGGTCAGCGGCTTGTCAGCGAGCACGCCGGGATCACCGACGTGTACCAGCAGGTTGAAGAGGCCGACATCGATCACGAAGGCACCTAGCCCGACGACACCGAATCGCGAGAGCTCACCGGCTGCGCGCCGCAGGCGCTGCGCATATGTTCGCGGGTGGTCGCCGGCTTCGGCCCCTGACGTCGTCATCACCCCGAGAGGGTACGGGGTGGCTCTGGTGGCCGAAGCACCGCGAACTGGTCGGTCACTTCGATCTGACGCGTTCGGAAGCGGTACTCCGCGGCCGGCCGCCCTCCCGAGCGACCAGGCGCCGAACGTACGCCGGTCGCCGTGATCTGCTCGCGACGTACCAGGATCCGCTTGAGGTTGGTCGCTGATACGTCGTGCCCCAGAGCGGCCTGATAGACCGACTGCAGCTCAGACGCGGTGAACACAGCCGGCGCCAGGGCGAACCCGAGGTTGGTGTAGCTGAGCTTGGCTCGCAGTCGACGTACCCCACTTGAGGTAATCGAGGCGTGGTCGAAGGCCATGTGGGGCAACGCCTCGACCCGGTGCCAGCTGGTATCGCTTGGCAGGATCGATCGCTCGTCTGCTGGCACGAGTCCGAGGTAGGCCGTTGCAAGCACGCGACCTCGGGGATCCCTGTCGAGGTCGCTCCTGGTCTCCAACTGTTCCAGATGGGCCAAGTGGCGTACATCGACCTTCTCGGCCAGCTGACGGGCGACCGACTGGCCGAGGGTCTCTTCGGCCATCAGCGGGCCACCGGGGAGGGCCCACGACCCGGCGGCTGGGCCACGGTCGTGTTGCCAGAGCAGGACGTGGAGTGCTGCGTCAGTGACCTGCAGGACAACGGCCAGAACTTCGTGATCGGTGGCAACGGCAGACGCCTGCGCAGGGTGTGAGCCAGCAGTTGAGCCGGCAGCGTTGGTCGACAATGCCAGACCTCCATTGCGCGTGGTAACGTGGATTCTGCAGGTTATGGACTTAGAGTCGATAACCTCTGTCAGCGTCACGGTACCAGGACCCGGGCCAACCCCCCGAGCTCAAACGTGACGAGCCCCGATGCGACGGAGGTGTGGCGTGGCTGGCACGCCCCTGGTCGACCCGGCCTACGCCGAGGAGGTGCGCCGACTCGCCGTTGAGCGGGACGCGCTCATCCTGGCCCATAACTACCAGGTACCGGAGATCCAGGAGGTCGCCCACCATGTGGGCGACTCGCTGCAGCTGGCCCGCCTGGCTGCCGCGAGCACGGCGTCGACGATCGTGCTCTGTGGTGTCCACTTCATGGCCGAGTCAGCCAAGCTGCTCGCACCGGACCGCACCGTGCTGATTCCCGACACCGACGCTGGTTGTTCGCTCGCCGACACCATCACGGCAGAACAGCTGCGCGAGTGGAAGTCTGAGCACCCTGGCGCCGTCGTTGTTTCGTACGTGAACACCTCGGCTGCGGTCAAAGCCGAGACCGACATCTGTTGCACCTCGTCCAACGCGGTCGACGTTGTCAACTCGATCCCAGCTGATCGCGAGATCCTATTCCTGCCCGACCAGTTCCTCGGTGCGCACGTTCAGCGCCAAACCGGTCGCGCCAACATGCACGTCTGGATGGGTGAGTGCCACGTCCACGCCGCGATCAGCGGCGACGATCTGGCGAAGCGCATCCATGAGCAGCCAGATGCTGAACTTCTGATCCACCCGGAGTGTGGGTGTGCGACGTCGGCCCTCTACTTGGCAGGCGAAGGTGTGGTGCCAGCGGATCGAACCCACATCCTGTCGACGGGTGG
>JANLWJ010000418.1:0-3307 GCA_031364455.1 Actinomycetes bacterium
GATGGTGTTGGCCCAAGAGGACGACATCGAGGTGGTCGGTGAAGCCGGCGATGCCGAGGCTGCCGTTGAGCGAGCAGCCGAGCTGCTCCCTGACGTTGTTCTGCTGGATGTGCGGATGCCCAAGGGGTCTGGCATCGAAGCGTGCGGCCGGATCAAAGAGGTCGCACCGAGCGCCCGGATCATCATGCTGACGATTAGCGACGAAGAGGGCGATCTCTACGAAGCGATCAAGGCCGGAGCCACGGGGTACCTGCTCAAAGAGATCTCGATCGACGAGGTCGCCAGCGCCGTCCGCGCCGTGTACGACGGACAGTCGCTGATCAGCCCGGCGATGGCTAGCAAGCTGCTCACCGAGTTCGCCCTGATGGCGAAGCGGTCGAACGAGCGCAGCCAGCAGGTGCCGACGCCAAGGCTCACCGAGCGTGAGCTCGAGGTGCTCAAGCTGGTCGCGCGTGGTCTGAACAACCGCGACATCGCCCGCGAGCTCTTCATCTCCGAGAACACCGTGAAGAACCACATTCGCAACATCCTGGAGAAGCTGCAGCTGCACTCGCGCATGGAGGCGGTCGTGTACGCCGTCCGCGAGAAGCTGCTCGAGATCACCTGAGCGCACAGGTCGGGCACACCTGGCCAAGCCTGTTGGTACCAACGGTTACGCTCACGCACCATGCCGCGTCATCGCGATTCGCTCACCCTTGCCCAGGCGCGTCGAGTCGCCCTTGGGGCTCAGGGGTTTACCGACGCCGTCCCGCGTGGGACTCCCGACCGACGTGCTCTGCGGCGAGTCGTCGGACGCACCGGCCTCTTCCAGATCGACTCCGTCAATGTGCTCGCGAGGGCTCACTACCTGCCGCTCTTCAGCCGAGTCGGCCCCTACCCGACCGCGCTCCTGGAGAAGGCGGCCTACCGCAGTCCGCGGAGTCTCTTTGAGTACTGGGGCCACGAGGCGAGCCTGCTTCCCGTCGAGCTGCACCCGCTGCTGCACTGGCGGATGGCCAACGCGCGCGACCACGCCTGGGGTGGCATGCGTCAGATCGCGAAGGACCGTCCCAACTTGCTGAGCGGCCTGCTGGCCGACATCACGGCCGTTGGACCATTGACGTCGGCTCAGCTCAGCGAACGCCATGACCGTCACCTGCCACGACGGACCGGGCCTTGGTGGGACTGGTCAGACGTCAAGCGCGGGCTGGAGTTCTTGTTCTGGGCAGGTGACATCACCACGGCCGAGCGTCGTGGTTTCGAGCGCGCCTACGACCTTCCTGAGCGAGTCCTTCCATCCCACGTCATGTCGGCGCCGACCCCAGATCGTGCTGATGCTCAACGAGAGCTGTTGCGTCGATCAATCCGCTCGTTGGGTGTGGCAACGGCGAGAGACTTGCGCGACTACTACCGGCTGCCGGCCGCCGACTGCAAAGCGCGTATCCCTGAGCTGGTGGAGGCTGGCGATCTGCTACCCGTTGCTGTCGAAGGGTGGAAGAACCCAACCTTCCTTGACCCCGATGCTGCGTTTCCGCGTCGGATCAGACGGGCTGCCTTGCTGTCGCCGTTCGATCCGGTGGTCTGGGAGCGTGACCGCACCGAGCGGCTGTTCGGTTTCCGGTACCGGATCGAGATCTACGTGCCGGCGGGCAAACGAGTGCACGGCTACTACGTGCTGCCGTTCCTGCTCGACGACGCGCTGGTGGCGCGCGTCGACCTCAAGGCCGATCGGCAGAGCGGGGTGCTTCTCGTGCAGAGCGCGTGGAGCGAACCGGCTGCTCCCACCGAGACAGCTGTTCGCCTTGCCGCGGAGCTGCACCGAATGGCCGAATGGCTAGGGCTGGCGGGTGTCATTGTGCGTCCGGCCGGGAACCTGGCTTTCGACCTCGGCGAGGCGATCACCGCGCCGGTGGATCCGTAGCCAAGCGTCCGTGCGCGTGCAGGTCACGCCTTTCGCCGCCGCGCTCGAAGGCGCCCCGTTGCGTTCCCTCAGCAAGGTATCCGCGTCGCTGCGCCAGCAGGCATGATCGGTCGTTCTGCGGTTCGTGGCGAATCACGAGTCGCCCCAGGCCGAGGGTGCCGAACGCGTGTTGTTCAACACTTCCGACGGCCGCAGTTGCGATGCCGCGCCCGCGGTGTTCGGGAAGCAGCCAGTAGCCGAACTCCGCGACCCCGTCGGTGCCGTCGATGTGGGCGAGACTCACCCGCCCCACGATCTCGTTGGACGTCGTGATCGCCCAGTCGAGCCGGTCCCACTCATCGCGCGACCGTATCCAGGCAGCCGCGAGCTCGGCGGTGGTCGCTGACCCGACGCTGGAGAAGCGGGCGATTTCGGGATCGTGAGCAGCCTGGATGACCGCAGCGAGATCAGCCTCGGTGAGGCTCCATTGGCGCAGCACGAAGTGTCCCTGAGCATGTCCGGATATGGCCAGCTCGGGCACCGTGAACTCGGGATTGGCGGGCATGAAGGGACGGTAGCGAGTGTCGCGCGTTACTCGAGGGGTGGTGGGTGGGGGTCTTTGAATTGCCACGGGTGCGTGGCGTAGTTGCGGCCGGTGGGGGTGGTCCAGGTCATCACCCCGTTCGGTTCGAGGGCGACGTTCCATCCGGCGGTGTGCTTGAGGCGGTGATGGCGTCGGCACAGGACGGCAAGGTTGGTCGCAGCGGTTGGTCCGGCCGGCCAGGGGACGGTGTGGTCAAGGTCGGTGCCGGCGCTTTCGGCGGATCGTCGGCAGCCGGGGAACCGGCAGGTCACATCACGGGCACGGACGGCACGGTCCAGCGCCGCCGACGGGCGGTACCGCTTCTGGTCCAGGTCGGTCAGGGTTCCGGTGGCCGGATCTGTCAGCAACCGGCGAACGCTCACGTGGGATCCGATCTCGAACCCCTCACCGCCATCCCTGCTGGGCGCTGCGCCGGCGTCAGTTCCGGTCTGAGCCCCAAGCCCTGGTCTGATGAGTTCGTCCACCTCGGTGGCGGTGACCGGCCCGAGGCCGGGAACCCACCCGGGTTCGGAGGAGGTGCCGGTGATCGTGTCGGCGCCGACGATGACCTGCAGGGACACTGCTGGGGGTTCTGCCCTGCCCAGGAGCAGGTCGACGAGGCTGTCAGCACGGCGCTGATCCATGCTGCGGGCATCACCGGCGCCCATACCTTGGGCGGCGGCGGTCAGGGTGTTTTGGATCTGCCGGCCCTGCACCCCTGGGAGCAGCGCCCACAGCTCGCACATCCCGTCGTCGCCGGGGGTGATGACCACCCGCCGGTCACCCATCGCCCGTTGCCGGCGTTCCTCCGCAGCAGCCGGGTTGGCGGCAATCACCTTCCGCCG
>JANLWJ010000431.1:0-1738 GCA_031364455.1 Actinomycetes bacterium
CGACCGCCAACGGCCAGGTCTACAAGGCCGGCAAATACATCGTGATGTTCGACGGTCTCCCGGCTGCTGCCTACCGCGGCGACATCGCCGGGTACGCGGCGACCCACCCGGCCAAGGGCGAACGCATGCGCCCTAACCGCACCGAGGTCGTGAAGTACCGCAGCTACCTCGAGCGCGGCCATGACCGGGTGCTCGACAGCGTGGGCGTCGGGTCGAAGGCCCGTCTCTACGACTACACGGTCGCCTTCAACGGCGTCGGCGCCAAGCTGACAGCTGACCAGGCACAGGCGCTCGCCAAGAGCCCATCAGTTTCTGGCATCTTCGCCAATGAGAAGCGTGAGCTGACCACGAACACCAGCCCAGAGTTCCTCGGACTCGCAGGTGACGGCGGCGTCTGGGACCAGCTAGGCGGAACTGCTCGTGGCGGCGCCGGCGCCGGACTCGTCGTCGGTGTCATCGACACCGGCGTCTGGCCCGAGAACCCCCAGGTGCGCTTTGCTGACTCACCGAGGAAGCGAGTTCCCGGTTGGGCCGGTATCTGCCAGACCGGTGAGCAGTTCTCGCAGCAGGACTGCACCGACAAGCTGATCGGTGCCCGCTACTTCACCGCGGGGGTGGGACGCAAGAACATCGCTCCCTACGAGTTCAAGTCGGCCCGCGACTACGACGGCCACGGCACACACACCCTGACGACCGCTGCCGGTAGCCCGGCGAAGGCGGTCGTCGATGGCACGTCGTACGGAACCGTGAGCGGCATGGCGCCCGCGGCGTACGTCGCGGCCTACAAGGCGTGCTGGACCGACCGAGCCGGGGACAACAGCTGCGCCTCGCTCGACACCGTGGCAGCGATCGACGCCGCAGTCGCCGATGGCGTCGATGCGATCAACTTCTCGATCGGGGCCGCAAGCGAGAGCTCGGTGCTCGACCCTGATGAGATCGCCTTCCTGTTCGCAGCCGACGCCGGCGTCTTCGTCGCCGCAGCGGCGGGTAACGAGGGCCCTGGTGCCAGCACGACCGACCACGTCAGCCCATGGTTGACCTCAGTTGCTGCCAGCACCTTCAAGATCAGCGAGCAGGTTGCCCTGCTCGGTAACGGCGACCGCTACGTCGGGGCGTCCAGCACTTCGACGCTGCCAGAGACGCCCGCAGTTCTCTCTGGCGACATTGCCGCAGCCGGAGCAGACCCAGCCGAGGCAGCGCTCTGCTACCCCGGCACCCTCGACCTGGCAGGAGCTGCCGGCAAGGTCGTCGTGTGTGACCGAGGGATCATCGCCCGGGTCGACAAGAGCAAGGCGGTCAAGGCTGCTGGCGGCGCCGGGATGGTGCTCGTCAACACCTCGCCGAACTCGCTCAACGCCGACCTGCACTTCGTGCCGACCGTGCACGTCGACGACGCCGACGGAGCGGTGATCAAGGAGTACGTGGCGACCGCTGACAACCCGACGGTCACCTTCGTCGCGGTCAACCCAGGTGAGTCAACCACCGAGGTGCCCGATGTTGCCGAGTTCTCCTCGCGGGGACCGTCGACAACGACCGGGGGCGACATTCTCAAGCCCGACATCTCAGCTCCAGGCGTCGACGTCCTGGCTGGCGTCTCGCCTGTCACCGACGCCGGACGGCTCTGGGACCTCCTCTCCGGAACCTCGATGGCGTCCCCGCACATCGCGGGCATCTCGCTGCTCATCCAACAGGAGCACCCGTCGTGGACGCCGGCGATGATCAAGTCGGCGTTGCAGAC
>JANLWJ010000432.1:0-3630 GCA_031364455.1 Actinomycetes bacterium
GCGCCAAGGTGCGCGACAACACGGGTGCTTTGTGGGACTACCTTGCGTCGCGGCTCGTCCCCACCGGCAAGGGTGACTTCGCCGAGCTTTCCGCCCTGCTGATCGTCGCCCACGTCGCATCCTCGCCGGGCAAGCCTGTGCCGTTCGACACGATCGCCCGGATGCTCGGTGACCTGGGCTGGCGGCACGGAGATCGCCCTCAGCTGCACGACTACGACCTGTACCGGGTGGACCGAAGCCCGCTTCCGCTGCTGAACAACGTGGGCCTGAAGACGAACCGTTCGGGCCTCCGCGATCCGGTGCACCCGGCCGCCGCGGCGCTGGCGCACTACGCCCTTCTGGCCCAGGACTCATGATGTCGAAGAAGGCCGCCCCACCGTTGTGACGCGAGGGTTCATATTCCGTGACGTATTGCGCCGAGGATGGCCCCTCGCGTCACGTCGAGACGCGGATTGCTTCTCGTCAGATGGGCGATAAGCCGTTAGGCTCACCCCCATGTCCGACTACGACCCGAATGCCTACCCGCCCTTCGCGGTAACGGTCGACCTGGTGATCTTCACCGTCCGCGACCGCCGACTGCAGGTGCTGCTGGTCCGACACGGGGAGACTCCGTTCAAGGGTCGGTCGGCGTTGCCCGGCGGCTTCGTCCGCCCAGACGAAGACCTGCGCACCGCTGCCGTCCGCGAGCTCAAGGAAGAGACATCGCTGGTCGTCCGGGACGTACACCTTGAGCAGCTCGCCACGTACGGAGCGCCCAAGCGCGACCCACGCATGCGCGTGGTCAGCGTCACGTGGCTGGTGCTCGCCCCCGACCTGCCCTCCCCCACGGCCGGCACGGACGCAGCCGACGCGTCATGGCGTCCGGTCGACGAAGTTCTCGAGGGCGGACGACTCGCATTCGACCATGCCCAGATCATCGGCGACGGCCTCGAACGCGCCCGGGCCAAGCTCGAGTACTCGTCACTCGGGGCGTCCTTCTGCCCCGAGGAGTTCACCGTCGCCGAGCTGCGTGAGGTGTACGAGACCGTGTGGGGGGTCCAACTCGACCCGCGCAACTTTCACCGCAAAGTCACGGGTACGCCGGGGTTCCTGGTCGAGACCGGCGAGACCACCACGCGCGGGGGCGGGCGTCCAGCGATGCTCTTCCGGGCACAGGACGCGGTGCTCAACCCGCCGATCCTGCGCGGTTGACGGGTCAATTTGCCAGGAAGATGTCGTGCTTCGCGCACGCAGCCGGGAATGTGACGCCTGCAACCTCGTAGGGGCCAGGTTCGATGTCGTCGGATGAGTGCTCGATGACGAATCCGCCACCAACCAGAACCCGGTCGCCGACGGTGAACGTCCCGTAGTCCGGGATGTCTACGGTCGGGGGATTGTCACCGACGACCTCGGTTCCATGCGGCCACACGATGACCATGCCACTGGCTCCGAGGCACCCGCCGACCACTTCGAGACGGCCGCCACCCAGGGCATCCATCCCATCCCCGGTCCGTTCGGACACCAGGACGACGTCGAAGCGACACCGGACATGACCTGCAAGACCTACGCCGCGTCGATGACCTCGATCTCGCAGTCGAGCCCGGCGACCCGGCCGAGTCTGCCGTCGAGCGTCACCAGCGTCGCACCCATTGCTTCGGCCAGTGCTACATACATCGCATCCCATCCGCGAACTCGATCGCGAAGCTCCCATCCACGTTCGAGCAACCCCCGGTGGCCGAACCGCTCGCCGGGCCAGTCGCGCAGGTCGTCAACCGCCTGCTGGGCAGCCGTCGCGTCGAGCAGGCCAAGCATGTGGTGCCGGCGCACGACGCCCAACACTTCGACGTCCACAACATGAGGTGCAGCATGGTCTTCGTCGCGCGCCAGACGCTCGCGCACCTGCTCTGACGCGACGCCGTCCGCGACCACCTCGTAGAGGCAGGACGCGTCAACGATCAGCATCGGGCCAGGCGCCCCGAGTCTCGTCCAACGCCTCGAGAACCTGTGTGCGCGTGATCGATGAGGGGCGCCGACGAGTGCGCTCGAGCCACTCCGCGACCGAGGGTCGGGCCGCGATCCGTGCCGCCTCGCGGCGGAGCAGGTCTGGCACGGTCAAGCCCGCCTCGGCGGCGCGCCTCGACAGGGCGAGATAAACGTCGTCATCGACGTTGCGGATCTGGATCGTACGTGGCATAAGCGCATCTTATCATGCGTCTACGCATGAGGCGGTCGATTGCTGGCTCAGACGCCCCGCCGGGCGATGGCTCTCCTGTGAGCGGTCATAATCATTTGATGGAAATGGTAAGACTCGGATCATGCGAATGGTAAGGTACAAACATGGACTACCGACGCCGTCTCATTGACGACGACCTCGACGAGCTCTTTCCATACCTGGCCGCGATCGCCGTCGAGGGAGCCAAAGGCGTCGGCAAGACAGCTACTACCAGTCGCCGAGCGGCCTCAGCGCTCTCGCTCGACGACGAGAACCGACTGTCCATCGTGAAGTCAGACCCCAACGGCATCCTCGGCTTTCGTCGCCCGCTGCTGATCGACGAGTGGCAGCTCCACCCACCCGTGTGGGACGTGGTCCGTCGCGCGGTGGACGACGATCACAGCGGAGGTCAGTTTCTCCTCGCCGGTTCTGCTGCACCAGATCGCAGCATCCGGATCCATTCCGGAGCCGGGCGAATCGTCAGCCTGCACATGCGCCCCATGTCCTTCAGCGAGCGCGGGCTGGTCGAGCCGACCATCTCGCTCCGGTCCCTGCTCAATGGGCCACCTGCGTCGCTGCACGCCGAGACCTCGTTCGCACTCCGTGACTACGTCCGGGAGATCTTCGCCTCCGGATTCCCAGGGCTGCGTGATCTGACCGGTCGAGCGCGAGACGAAGCCCTGCGTAGCTACATCGATCGCGCCCTCGACCGAGACATCGTCGATGCAGGCACGCAGGTGCGTCGACCCCAGGCACTGAAGGCATGGCTTCGGGCGTACGCCGCCGCCACCGCCACCGCCACCTCGTACAACGCGATTCTCAACGCCGCCACGCCCGGAGAAAGTGACAAGCCCGCACGTCAGACCGTCGCGGGGTATCGCGAAGCGCTCGAACGCATGTGGCTCCTCGACCCGCTTCCCGCGTGGTGTCCCACCTTCTCGCCACTCAAGCGCCTCGCTCAGGCGCCCAGACATCACCTTGCCGACCCCGCGCTGGTGGCCACACTGCTCGATGCGACGCAGGAGACGCTACTCGCCGGAGAAGGGCCGAAACGCCGAGACAACGAACCCTTCCTGGGCTTGCTCTTCGAGTCACTCGTGACACTCTCGGTTCGAGTCATGGCATCGACACTGCGCGCTACGACCTCGCACCTGCGCACCCAGAACGGGGACCACGAGGTGGACCTCATCGTCGAGGGCGAGGGTCGCAGGGTGGTAGCCATCGAGGTAAAGCTGGCCGACACGGTCGGCGACCGCGACGTCCGCCACCTCAACTGGCTTCGTGACCAGATCGGCGATCGCCTGGTCGACCGCGTCGTCATCAACACCGGGCCGTTCGCCTACCGCCGCAAGGACGGTGTCGCGGTGGTACCCCTCGCCCTCCTCGGCCCCTGACGACGCATGGGCACCGCGCACTAGCGTTGACCCATGCCCGACGAG
>JANLWJ010000464.1:0-3236 GCA_031364455.1 Actinomycetes bacterium
ACCGACCGACGCGCGCACCGCCTTACCGTTGTATGGGTCGACCGAGTCGCCGGCGAAGATCACCGCATCAGCGCCAGCGGCATCTGCCGCCCGGATCACCGAGCCGGCGTTACCTGGGTCGCGGACATCAGCCAGCACCGCGACCAGCCGTGGCTGGCGGTCAATGAGCGCTTCAATGCTGACGTCGAGAAAGTCGACGACAGCCACTAGACCTTGCGGTGTCACGGTCTCTGAGAGAACGTCAAGTACTGATGCGGACGCAAGGGTCACTGGAACTTCAGCGGCGCCCGCAAGCTCGACCAGCTGCGGGTGGCGAGCGGCGGCATCGGAAGTGACGAGCACCTCGTTGACCCGCACACCCCCGTCATGGGCAGCCACCAGCGACTCGCGCACTGACTGGGCACCTTCGACGAGGAACTGTCGCTCCTGCGCCCGGAAAGCACGACGGGCGAGCCGCCGGAGCCTCCGAACCCGCGCACTGCGCGGGTCGGTGAGCTCAGGGCTCGCCACGTCGGTGATTCTCGGGGCCTCGGTCGGTCCGGGCAGCAGCGATCAGGCTGCCGGCGCGTTACGGTCGGCCGGCAAAGCCGCCTTGGCGGTCTCTACGAGCGACTCGAACGCCTTCGGGTCGTTGACGGCGAGGTCGGCCAACATGCGGCGGTCTACCTCGAGGCCAGCTGCCTTTAGGCCCTGCACGAAGCGGTTGTAGGTGAGACCGTGCTGGCGAGAAGCAGCGTTGATGCGCTGGATCCAGAGCCGACGGAAGTCACCCTTACGCGCCTTGCGGTCACGGTAGGAGTAACCCAGTGAGTGGGTGACCTGCTCTTTCGCCTTGCGATAGAGGCGCGACCGCTGTCCGCGGTAGCCCTCTGCACGGGCGAGGGTGGTACGACGCTTCTTCTGGGCGTTGACTGCGCGCTTGACGCGTGCCATGAGATATCTCCTGCGGGTTGGGCTGCGGGGCGTGGTGGGATTGCGTGAGAACGACTCAGCGACCGAGCAGCTTCTTGACCTTCTTGGAATCTGCGCTGGACAGCTCGACGTCGCCGGCGAGGCGGCGAGTACGCCTGCTCGACTTGTACTCCAAGAGGTGGCGCCGGTTGGCGCGCTGCCGCATCAACTTGCCGCTCCCGGTAACCCGGATGCGCTTCTTGGTGCCGCTGTGCGTCTTCATCTTCGGCATGTCTTCATCTCTCCTGGGTGTGTTCGCCGGTGCTCGTGTGGCACCAGCGGCGGGTGTCGGCCGTGACCGGGTCTTAGGTCTCGTTACTCTCAGCGGTTTCGGGCGTCTCTTCGGCGTCAGCGGTAATGACTGCAGCGGCGACCTCGCGGTCAGCGTCGGCGTCGTGCTTACGCGTCTCACGAACGGCGAGCTGCTCAGCCATGACGTCGGCCTTGCGGCGCGTCGGGCCGAGCACCATCACCATGTTGCGGCCGTCCTGCTTGGGTGACGACTCGACGAAGCCAAGCTCGGACACGTCCTCGGCAAGCTTTTGCAGCAGGCGAAAGCCGAGCTCTGGGCGACTCTGCTCACGACCGCGGAACATGATCGTGATCTTGACCTTGTCGCCGGCCTTGAGGAAGCGCACCACGTGACCCTTCTTGGTCTCGTAGTCGTGCTGGTCGATCTTGGGGCGGAGCTTCATCTCTTTGATGATGGTGTGGGCCTGGTTCTTGCGTGCCTCACGGTCCTTCATCGCAGACTCGTACTTGAACTTGCCGTAGTCCATGAGCTTGGCGACCGGCGGGCGGGCCATCGGAGCTACCTCGACGAGGTCGAGGTCAGACTCCTGGGCGAGCCGCAGGGCATCCTCGATCCGGACGATTCCGACCTGTTCGCCGTTCGGACCGACCAGTCGCACCTCAGGGACGCGGATCCGATCGTTGATGCGGGTTTCGGCGCTAATGAGTACTCCTTGTTCGAGTGACAACGATGTTCAGACAACAGACTCTGACCCGGACACAAGGAAGGCCCCCGTGCCTGTGCATGCGGGGGCCCGAACGGTCATGGCGCGGTGGCCGAAGAGCAGCCGGTACAGCACCCGCGCCACCTGCTCCGCTGGCGCCCAATGGCACCTTCGGTGCTGACCGAACCCGACGACCTGTTGAGCCACTCCGGTCAGGAGCGCGGCGGTCGATGCGGGTGGGAGGCGAGCCTCCGCTTGCAGATCCGGCGGTGAACCGGATCGGTCAAGGTGAGAGGCTACCAGGGTGACCGCCCACTCCCCCAAATCGGATACCTCTCACACGCCCGACTCTGAGGCTTCTCGGGCCGCTGAAGCCGATGACGCGCTGCGCGACATCGGCGACGTCCCAGCCGTAGAAGTGGTAACGACCGTAGCGCTCCACCTCATGAGTGCAGCTGCGGTGAAGGTCGGCCTTGGCTCAGGTCCATCAGGGGGCGACGGGCTCACCAGCGCCCCTGCCGACGACGACGCCGACGACGACGCGGCCGTAGACGTTGACCTCGACGAGGCCAGGACACTGATCACCGCTTTGGCTGGCCTGGTCACCGCTGGCGCACCCCGTCTCGGCACGTTTCATGCTGCACCGTTGCGGGACGGCCTCAAGACCCTGCAGCTCGCTTTCCGCGAGGCATCGCCGATTCCCGATGCCCCTGGCGCAGGCCCAGGCGAAGAGCTGACCGGACCGGTCTACCCCTAGCCGGCCGGCGCCACGGCAGGCTCGGCGGCCCTGGTGAGCGGGTAGATGACAGCGGCCAGCAGGCCCCCGACCGCCGGAGCCAGCAGGAAGACCCACACCTGCTCGAGCGCTGTGCCCCCGGCAAAGAGCGCCGGCCCGAACGAACGTGCCGGGTTGACCGAGGTTCCGGTGAGCCCGATGCCGATCAGGTGACAGGCCGCGAGCGCCGCTCCGATCCCGACACCGGCCATGATTGGGCTGCTCGCCTTGTCTGTGAGCAGCAGGACGGCGAGCACGAAGAACGTGGTGAGCAGCGCCTCGATGACCAAGGCTCCAGTCAGGTTGACCCCGGTGCCTGGCCCATACCCGTTTGAACCCAGGGCCCCCGTCTGGTCGACAACGTCGAAGTACTCAACGCTCAGCCACAGCACGAAGGCGCCGCAGATCGCTCCGAGAAACTGCACCACGATGTAGAGCCCGCCCACCATGGCGTCGATGCGCTTGTTGACGATCATCGCGATCGTCACCGCGGGGTTGACGTGGCAGCCGCTCACCGGGCCGAAGGCGTAGGCCCCAAAGGTCAGCACCAGGCC
>JANLWJ010000442.1:0-1741 GCA_031364455.1 Actinomycetes bacterium
GACATCTTCGTGGCTTCCGGCGAAGTAGTCGGTGTTCGGCACGACCGCGGGATTGCTGGTCGCGTCTTCGAGTCGGAGGGCGTGCTGGTCATCACCTGGCGTCACGGCGACCAGCTCGTCGACCTCGGGCTGAGGGTTCGCGAGCCCCTTGCCGCCGAGTCGTTGCGGGCCGCAATCGCGAGCCTCGCAGTTGCCGCGCCTTTGTCTACCCCACCATCCCTGTCGACCACCCCCTTCGGAGATCTGGCGTGACTGCACATCTGCCCGCATTGCTCGTCCTCGAAGACGGTCGCGTGTTTCGGGGTGAGTCCTTCGGGGCAACCGGCGAGACGTTTGGCGAAGCCGTCTTCTGCACCGCGATGACCGGCTACCAAGAGACCCTGACCGATCCTTCGTACCACCGCCAGGTGGTGATCCAGACCGCCCCGCATATCGGCAACACCGGGGTCAATGACGAGGACGACGAGTCAACGGCCATCTGGGTTAGCGGCTACGTCGTGCGTGACCCATCTCGGGTTCGGTCGAACTGGCGCTCGACGCGTTCGTTGGACGAACGCCTTACGACCCAAGACGTCGTCGGGATCGCGGGCATCGACACGCGTGCGCTCACCCGGCACCTTCGTGATCAGGGAGCCATGCGCGTCGGAATCTCGACCGAGACAGGTGATCCGGAAACGCTGCTCGAGCGGATTCGTCAGAGCCCGCACATGGCGGGGGCAGACCTGACGGCAGCCGTCACCACCGCAGAGGCTTACGTCGTTCCGGCGGTTGGCGAGCGACGTCACACGGTGGCGGCCATCGACCTCGGGATCAAGGCGATGACCCCACGACTCATGGCAGAGCGGGGGATAGATGTTCACGTGCTTCCGGCGACCAGTTCGATCGACGACGTGTTGGCGGTCGGGGCCGATGGCGTCTTCTTCAGCAACGGCCCCGGTGACCCAGCGACCGCAGATGGGCCCGTTGCGCTGATGCGACAGGTTCTGGAGCGATCGGTGCCGGTCTTCGGCATCTGTTTCGGAAGCCAGATCCTTGGCAGGGCCCTTGGTTTCGGCACGTACAAGTTGAAGTACGGGCATCGGGGCGTCAATCAGCCGGTGCAGGACCGGGCAACCGGTCGCGTCGAGATCAGCGCTCACAACCATGGCTTTGCCGTGGATGCGCCACTCGACGGTCCGACAGCCACGCCCTTCGGTCTGGCCGAGGTGAGCCATGTGTGTCTCAACGACAACGTGGTCGAGGGCCTGCGGTTGTTGGACATCCCGGCATTCAGCGTCCAGTACCACCCGGAGGCGGCGGCTGGCCCTCATGACTCGGCCTATCTGTTCGATCGGTTCGTCGAGATGATGCAGGGAGAGCGCTGATGCCCAGGCGTACTGACCTCAGTTCGGTGCTGGTGATCGGCTCTGGCCCGATCGTGATCGGGCAGGCAGCGGAGTTCGACTACTCCGGAACTCAGGCCTGTCGTGTTCTCCGCGCGGAGGGGTTGCGGGTGATCTTGGTCAACAGCAACCCGGCCACGATCATGACCGACCCGGAGTTTGCTGACGCAACCTACGTCGAACCGATCACTGCCGAGATCATCGAGAAGATCATCGCCAAGGAGCGTCCTGACGCGCTTCTCCCGACCTTGGGTGGTCAGACCGCACTGAATGCGGCGATCGCACTGCACGAGAGCGGAGTCCTGGAGAAGTACGACATTGAGCTGATCGGCGCCGACGTTGACGCCATCCAGCGCGGT
>JANLWJ010000009.1:0-13474 GCA_031364455.1 Actinomycetes bacterium
CGGCTACGCCCGGCCTTCGCCTACTGGGGCTGGCGCGGTGCCGGAGGTGACGACTGCCCCGAGATCGTCCGCGCGGCGGCCGCCCTTGAGTTCCTCCAGGCATGTGCGCTCATCCACGACGACGTGATGGACGACTCAGACACCCGCCGCGGACATCCCAGCGCGCATCGCAAGTTCGCCGGCCTGCACCGCACTGCTCAGTGGGTCGGTTCGCCGGAGTCGTTCGGAACCGGTGCGGCGATCCTGCTGGGCGACCTCACGCTCACCTGGGCCGACGAGATGCTCTTCTCCACTGACCTTCCGCAGGACGCCTTGGTGCGGGCCAAGCCCGTCTACGACCGGATGCGCACCGAGCTGATGGCCGGACAGTACCTCGACCTTCTCGAGCAGGCCAGGGGCGGCGGATCGGTCGAGCGCGCCCTTCGCGTCGCCCGGTACAAGGCGGCCAAGTACACCGTCGAGGGCCCTCTGCACCTCGGAGCCACCCTGGCCGGCGCCCCAGCAGAGCTGCTGAAGCAGTACAGCGCCTACGGCATTCCGCTCGGTGAGGCCTTCCAGCTGCGTGACGACGTCCTCGGCGTATTCGGCGACCCAAAGGTCACCGGCAAGCCTGCCGGTGACGACCTGCGTGAGGGCAAGCGCACTGTCCTCATCGCCGTTGCCGAAGAGCGCAGCAGCCCCTCGCAGCAGGCGCTGCTGCACCGACACCTCGGTGACCCGCACCTGACCACGGACGGGGTCGACGATCTGCGCACCTTGATCGAGGAGACCGGCGCCCTCAGCTTCGTCGAAGAGCTCATCGTCTCTCTCGTCGACGAGTCACATCGTGCGCTGACGACGCTGCCCCACCCGGCCCACGGCGTCCTGGACGACCTCACTTACGCCGCTACCCGGCGCGCGGAATAGACCAATGCGCACCGTGCAGGGTCGCACCGACCACGTCGTCGTCATCGGCGCGGGGCTGGCCGGGCTCTCGGCAGCCCTTCGCCTCGCGGGGACCGGCCGCCAGGTGACCGTTCTCGAGCGGTCCGAGGTTCCGGGCGGCCGCGCCGGCGTCATCGCCGACGCCGGCTACCGGTTCGACAACGGCCCAACGGTCTTGACGATGCCCGACCTCATCGCTGACGCATTCGACTGCGTCGGCGAGGACATGGCCGACTGGCTCACGCTGCGCCCGATCGACCCGCTCTACCGCGCCTGGTATGCCGACGGTTCGACGCTGGACGTGAAGTCCGACCCCGCCGCGATGGTGGAGGAGATCCGTCGGGTCTGCGGCCCTGGCGAAGCCGCGGGCTATCAGCGATACGTCGAGTTCGTCACCCAGTTGTACCGCTATGAGATGACCGACTTCATCGACCGCAACATCGACTCACCGTTCGACCTGCTCACGCCGAACCTGGCCCGGCTGGCGGCCCTCGGAGGGTTCCGACGCATGGCGCCCAAGGTCGAGCAGTACCTCAAAGACCCCAGGATGCAGCGCGTCCTGTCGTTCCAGGCGATGTATGCAGGAATGTCGCCGTTCGATGCGCTGGCGCTCTATTGCGTCATTGCGTACATGGATTCCGTCGCCGGCGTCTACGCGCCTGACGGCGGAATGCACGCGGTCCCCGAGGCGATGGCCGGAGCCGCGAGCAAGCACGGCGTCGACTTCCACTACAACACTGAGGCGATTCACATCGAGCGCCGCGGTGCACGGGCGGTGGCTGTCCACACCGCCGACGGAGAGCGCATCCCTTGCGACGCCGTCGTCGTCAACCCCGACCTACCCGTCGCCATGCGCGAGCTCTTGGGCGAGGAGCCCTGGTCTGTGCGCCGTCTGCGCTACTCCCCGTCCTGCTTCCTCATGCTGGCCGGCTCTTCGGCGGCCTACTCCAAGGTCGCCCACCACAACATCCACTTCGGCCGGTCGTGGCGCGGCGTCTTCGACGAGCTCATCGACCGAGGCGAGCTGATGAAAGATCCGAGCTTCCTGGTGTCGAATCCGACGCACTCCGACCCATCGCTGGCGCCGGAGGGACGCGAGATCTACTACGTGTTCTTCCCGACGCCGAACACTTCAGCCGATATCGACTGGTCGCGCGAACGCGAGGGCTACCGCGACCATGTGCTTACCGTCCTGGAGGAGCGAGGCTACGTCGGCTTCAGCGACGCCGTCGAGGTCGAGCACATCATCGACCCGGTCGACTGGGAGCGTCAGGGGATGGCGGACGGTTCGCCGTTCGCATCGGCGCACTCGTTCCTGCAGACCGGGCCGTTCCGGCCCAAGAACCTGTGGGGCGAGAACGTCGTGTTCGCCGGGTCGGGCACCACTCCGGGCGTCGGCGTCCCCATGGTGCTGATCTCTGGACGCCTGGCCGCCGAACGGATCACCGGGCCCGATCCGACCTACCGCTCCCGCGCTCTGCGCTAAGCAATCGCTGCGTACGTCACCACGATGGGACGTCGGTCTCGGGGCCATCCCCAACAAGCAGCACCGCCGCCTGAAACTTGTCGTACTGCCAGGCGATGCAGGCGTCCTGGAAGATCTCGATCGCCATCTCGAAGCTGTCCGGGTCGGCGTCTGCGAAAGAGCCCCAGCCGTCCCAGCAGATGAGCAGGCCATTGGGCTCGTCAAGGTCGAGGGCCCGCAGGTGCTGATCGAGCACATCCCACGAGCCAGCTCCGAGGCCAGAGAGGTCGAAGGTGTCGGAGAGGGCTGCGACGAACCCCTCACGGTCGTCGATGCCCATCGTGTCGAGTGTGACGGTGTGCCAGTCGTGCTCTGCTGCCTCACGGCGCACCGGGCCGGGTTCACCCTCCAGGAGGTGAACGCCACGTCGGCCATCGAAGGCCTCCTGCACAACGGCCGGAACCTCATCCTCCTCGAGCGACCCGAAGAGCTCAGGGTCATTGAGATCGACCGGCTCTTCCAACGGCTCCGTGGTCATCGTTCTCACCTTCATACGTCGTGGGCCGGCAACCACCGGCCACTCTCCCGAGACCTTCGGTACGCGCCCCACGCTACTCGGACCGCCGCCGCGCTGGGGCGATCACCGTGGGGCAGGATGTCGCCGTGAGCCAACGAGAGCTGGATGCGGCAGGAATTGCCGACCCTCGGACGCGCCAGTCCTATGAGGCGTGCCGCCGGCTCAATGCCGCCCACGGAAAGACGTACTACCTGGCCACTCTGCTCCTGCCGCCCGCCAAGCGACCGTTCGTCCACGCGCTCTACGGCTTCGCCCGCTATGCCGACGAGATCGTCGACGACCTCGCCAGCACCCTCACTGAGGGTGAGAAGGCGGCCCACCTGGATGAGTGGGGTGCAAAGTTCCTCGTCGACCTTGACGCCGGAGATAGCAGCGACCCGATCTGCCGTGCTGTCGTCGACACGGTGCAGCGCTGGAACATCCCGCGCGCACACTTCGAGGCGTTCCTGCACTCGATGGCGATGGACCTCACGGTCACCGAGTACGCCGACTACGACGCGCTCTACGAGTACGTATACGGCTCCGCAGCCGTCATTGGTCTGCAGATGGTGCCGATCCTCGAACCGAGCTCGGACGCCGCATACGACTACGCCATGGACCTCGGGGTCGCATTCCAACTGGCCAACTTCATCCGCGACATTGCCGAGGACCTCGACCGCGGTCGCCTCTATATGCCGCTTGCTGACCTTGCGCAGTTCGAGCTGACCCGCGAGGACCTCGAGCGCCGCGTCGTCACTCCCCCCGTCCGCGAGCTGCTGAAGTTCGAAATCGCTAGGGTGCGCCGGCTCGAGCAGGCGTCCCGTCCCGGCATCGCGCTGCTCTCGCCTGACAGCCGGCCCTGCATCGACGCCGCCCGCGTTCTCTACTGCGGGATCGCCGACGCCGTCGAGAACATCGACTACCAGGTGTTCACCGAGCGGGCCACCGTCTCGGTGCCGCGCCGTGCCCAGGTGGCGCTACGCGCGTGGTTCCGCGCCGTCCGCGCCCGCCGCGCCGTCTGACGCGGCCTGCCGCCGCGCCCGCCGCGCCTGGCCGTCGTGGCCAACGTGCACAAAGGTGGCGTCCGGCCACCACCTCAGGCCCGTTATCGCCACCTCAGGGTCGCCGGCGCCGCCAGACGGGCGGGCCAGCCAGCGGCCGGTACTGGACGCCACGGCGTCCCCACCACACCCACCAGATGAGCGTCTGCACCACGAGTGCGAAGCCAAAGAGAAGGTCCTCGACGGGGGCGTAGGCGATACGGCCGTCGCCGAGGAAGAACGGCGCGTCCGAGCCGATGATGGCGTCACCTGAGTACCGCACGATCTCGAAACCGGTGAGGACGCCGTTCGTCAGCAGCTGGAAGAAGACGATGATCACGTACGCGGCCCAGAACGAACGCCGCAGCAGCAGCCGCGTGCGCAACACCACGAGGTCGAGCACCACAGTGAGCGCGACGCCCAGCAGCGCCACCTGGGTGTACGTCACGACACCTCCCCAGGTGGCTCATCACCGACGGACCAGCCGCGCACCGAACGCACCGCCTCAAGAGTGAGAACGGCGGCGAACGGGACGACGAGGAAGAAGACCAGCTCCTCGACCGGGATCCCGGCACCTACGGTCACTCCGGTGGTTCGATCCGCATCGAAGTCCCAGTGCTCGGCGGCGACCGCGTAGGCGTCCCACAGCAGGAACAACACGAGTACCGGCGCCACCGACAGGGCGAACCGCCGCCACCGACGAAGCACGTTGGTACGCAGCCCGAACTCGAGCCACCCGCTTCCCACCACAATGAAGAGAAGGACGCCGAAGTAAGCGAACTGCTCCACCGTCAGAAGGCCAGCGACTGGGCGCGTCTGCGCACCTCGGTGTGCCGGTTCTCCAGCAGCGCCTGCATCGGGGTTCCGGGCAACGAGTCGTCAGGCGTGAAGATCCACCGCAGCGACTGGTTCTCGTCGTAGCCGGCATCCCGAAGGAGAGTGAGAAGGCCGGGAACCTTCTTGACGACGATGCCGTCCTGGACGAAGTCGGCCGGCACGCTGATGACCGCGCGTTCACCGCGTCGGACGCTCACCAGATACCCGTCTTTGAGGTACTGGCGGACGTTGACCACATCGATACCGAGCGCCTCGGCCAGGTCGGGAACGGTTAGCCACTCACCGACCAGCTCATCGACGTCGGGGGTGACCGGGGTGTCAATGCTGGCTCGGGTGCTCACACGCTCACCCTGCCACGTCGGCGCACCGAACTCACCCCAGGGTGCAGGCCTTGACGGGGACGGACGGATCGGCGAACTTCTCTGGGTCGATCGGCGTCCCGGCTGTCATCAGCCGCCGAGCCTGGGTCAGGTCGCGCGGTCGGTCCACCACGGCCAGCGCGGTCAGCTGCGGTCCGCCATCGCCGTCGCGGAACCACCCGACCGCCCAGTCAGCCTCCTCACATCGGTCGACGCGGCGGTCGGACGCCGCACGGTGCCCCGCGTACTGGATCGTGTGGCCGAACTGGTCGGACCAGAAGTACGGCACCGGGTTGTAGGGGTCGACGTCGGCTTCGGCCCTGTCACCGGCCAGCAGGGCAGCCACGGCCACGGCCGGCGCGTGGAGTGCGGTGTCCCAGTGCTCGACGCGCAGCCGCCTCTCGTACCGCGCCGACCACCAGGCGGCGCAGTCACCAACGGCAACGACACCGGGCATCGATGAGCGCAGCCGGTCATCCACCACGACGGCGCGGTCCTCAGCTCGCAGCTCGATCCCGCTATCGGTGATGAACCCCGTCGCCGGACGCGCCCCGAGCCCAGCCAACACAACGTCAGCGCCGAGGGTCGTCACGTCGTCGACCCGCTCGCCCAGGCGCAGCGAGATGCCCAGCTGCTCGTACCACTGGACAGTGCGCATCCCCAGGTCCTGCGGCAGAGCGGCCGATAGCGGGGAGTCCGCAGCCTCGTAGACGGTCACCGAGCAGCCGTTCTCCGCTGCCGCGCAAGCGACCTCGGCTCCGATCCAGCCGGCACCGATGATGGCCACCTCAGCACCCATCTCCAATGAGTCGCGCAGCTGGTGCGCATCGTTCCGGGTGCGCAGCGTCGTCGTCGCCGGCAGCGAGATGGGGGTGGCCCCGACTGCGACCACGATGCCGTCACACTCGAGGCGGCCGTTGTCGGTCAGTACCGCGCCGGACTCGAGCCCGGTTGCCGCCGCGCTAAGCCGAAGCTCGATGTCGGGAACGGCGGACATGTCGAAATGCAGTTTCACGTCGCGCCAGGCCAGCACGTCCTTCGACAGTGGCGGTCGGTCGTACGGTGACTCATCTTCGTCCGCCAGCATCACGACCTCGCCACTGAAACCCTGGCTCCGCAATGCTCGCGCCGCCTCGAACCCGGCCAGGCCGCCACCGATGATCACAATCCGCTGCATGCTGGTACCTTAGTCGATTCACTGACTCACGAGTCAGTGAATCATGGCGCAACGTGAGCCACGTCACCCGAGAACCAAGCGCGGCACACGGTCCCAGATGCGCTGCCCACCGCGATCGCGAACGTAAACTCGTACGTTGTGAACTCTGACGGTGCCGACCCGTTGATCGGGCGCCTTGTCGACGAGCGGTATCTCGTCGACGAGCGGGTCGCGCGCGGGGGTATGGCCACGGTCTACCGGGCCACCGACACCAGGCTCGACCGCACGATCGCCCTCAAGGTGATGCACCCCTCGTTCGCCGAGGACCCGGACTTCGTCGCCCGATTCACCCGCGAGGCGCGCGCCGCCGCTCGGCTGTCCAACCCGCACATCGTCAAGGTCTTCGACCAGGGCCAAGATGACGGCGCGGTCTTCCTGGCGATGGAGTACGTCCCGAGCCACACCCTTCGCGATGCCCTGAACAAGCGCGGACGACTACCGGTCGACGAGGCGCTCGCGGTCATCGACCCGGTGCTCCAGGGGCTTGCAGCGGCACACGCCGAAAGTGTCGTGCACCGTGACGTCAAGCCGGAGAACGTCCTCATTGCCACTGACGGCCACGTCTACGTCACCGACTTCGGACTCGCCCGGGCGACGAACAGCTCGTCGACGCAGCACATCACCTCTGGACTCTTACTCGGCACGGTGGCTTATCTGTCACCGGAGCAGGTCAAGCCGGGCGTCTCCGACGAACGCTCCGATGTCTACTCCGCCGGCATCGTGCTTTTCGAGATGCTTACCGGCTCGCCGCCGTTCACCGGCACCGAGGCGATCTCGGTCGCCTACCGGCACGTGAACGAGGACGTACCGCGCCCGTCCGAGTCCGGCGCGGGGGTCAGTGACCTGCTCGACGACGTCGTACTGGCGGCCACTCACCGCGACCCGAACCAGCGCCCGGGCGACGCCGCCGCGCTTCTGCAGCTGGTACGCGCGGTCCCGAAGCCAGCGACGCCCGTCGATCTCCAACAGACGATGGTGGTTCCAATCCCAGTAGGTGTAGCTGCCGCCAGGCACGACACCGCCGTGACAACCACCGCAGGTGCAGCCGCCGGTGCCGCCCCCGCAGCGCCACCCCCCGGAGACGCCCCACCAACGGCAAGCGGTCAGGCACTCGACCCCGAGGCGCACCGCAAACGCAGCCGTCGGCGTGGCCTGGTCGCACTCGCGGTCGTCCTCGCTCTGGCCATTGCGGCAGGCGCCTTCGCCTGGTGGCTCGGCGACGGACGCAACACGACGGTGCCGCGAGTCACCGGGCTCACTGCCCAGGCAGCCCAAGCGCAGTTGGAGTCAGAGGGCCTGGAAGTTGCCTTCGGCGACGAGCAGTACAACGAGATCGTCAAGGCCGGTGAGGTCATCAGCAGCGACCCGGAGCAGGGCGCCGAGGTGGGGTCAGGCAGCACGGTGACGCTGACTGTGTCGAAGGGACCAGAACGGTACGACGTCCCCGATGTCGTCGGTGAATCGCTAGGCCGCGCCAAGAAGATGATCAACAAACGCAATCTCGCCGTCGGGGACATTGCGCGAAAGTACTCCGACACCATCGAGACCGGCATCGTGATAAGTGCCAAGCCGGACGTTGGAACCTCGGTAAGTCCAGACACACGCGTCGACCTCGTCGTCAGCAAGGGTCTTCCTCCGGCGACCGTGCCTGACCTCGTCGGCGACACCACCGAGAGCGCACAGGACCAGCTCACCAAGTTCAATCTCAAGTACAAAGAGACTGGTGAGGAGTACGACAACAAGATCCCCGCGGGTGCGGTCATCAGCCAGGACCCAGTCTCCGGCGCCAGCGTCCCGCAGGGCAGCACAGTCTCGGTCGTGGTCTCGCTCGGTCCGCCGCTGGTCGAGGTCCCGAATGTCCTAGACCTGCCGCTCGAGGAGGCGATTGCCGAGCTCGAGGCCGTCGAGTTCGCGTACAAGACCTACGATCTGTTTGGTGTCAGCCCGCTCAATCGGGTGGCCACCCAGGACCCAGAGGGCGGCAGCATGGCGCCTAAGGGCAGCGTCATCGAGCTGGGCCTGGTCTGATGCCAACCCCCGGGAAGAACTCGCGACCCTCCGGTCCCCTGATCGGAGCGCACGTCCCAGCAAGCGGTGGCCTGGCCAAACGCGGACTCGCCTACGCCGAAGCAATCGGCGCCGAGTGTGTTCAGGCCTTCGTCACAAACCCGCGCGGCTGGGCGCCTTCCCAAGGAGACCCCAAGCAGGACGCCGCGTTTCGCGAGGTCGTGATCGATCGTCTCCCCGCCTACGTACACGCATCCTTCCTGATCAACCTTGGGACGCCTGACGCTGCGATCGCCGAGAAGTCGGCCACGTCGCTGGCCCACACCATCGAGCGGGCGCGGCAGATCGGCGCTCGGGGTGTCGTCGTGCACACGGGGTCTGCTGTCGCCAAGGGTCGATACGACGACGCGATGACACAGACTCGTGATCTGCTGCTTCCGATTCTCGACGCCTTGCCCGATGACGCTCCCCCGGTGCTGCTCGAGCCAACCGCAGGGCAAGGTCAGTCGCTCTGCTCGACGCTGGATGAGCTTGACGAGTATCTGCACCGGCTGGAGCACCACCCGCGCTTGGGAATCTGCGTCGACACCTGCCACTTCTTCGCCGCCGGTCACGACCTCGCGGCCGATGGCGGGATGAACGACTTCCTCGACCACCTCGAGAAAGTGCGCGGCACCGTCCCGGTGGGATTGGTCCACGCGAACGACTCGACGGACGTCGCCGGTGCCAAGAAGGACCGCCACGCCGCAATCGGCACCGGTCACGTCGGCGCAGCTCCTTTCGGTGACCTGTTGGCCCACCCGACGATGCAACAGCTCCCCCTCGTCATCGAGACGCCAGGCAACGAGGCCGAGCACGCCGCCGACATTGCGCTGCTGAAGTCCCTCCGCTAACCCCTCCGCGGGGTGGGTGCAACGTCACGTTGCGTTCAAATGACGAAGCCAATGCCGTCATCACGGCCGGACGTGGTGCGCTATCAGCTGACGCGCCTACCGCACGAACCAGGCCCCGGAGACCTCCGCTGTTCGGGCGTCGTCCCGCCGACGAGGTCTAGACGTCAGTTTCCAACGCCAGCAGCCATCGCTTCACCGGTAGCCCGTATGCGTAGCCCCCCACCGACCCGTCGGACCGCACCACGCGATGGCACGGCACGAACGGCGCCACCAGGTTCCGCGCACACGCGGTCCCGGCGGCACGAGTCGCCGACGGACGTCCGGCCATGGTCGCCAGCTCGGAGTACGACCAGGTCTGCCCAGCCGGGATTCCCCGCATCACAGTCCACGCCTGCTGCTGGAACTCTCCACCCGGCTGCCGAACCGCCACAGCGTCGAGCGCCCCGACATCCCCAGCCAGATAGGCCCGTGCGGCCACCGCCACGGCCCCTGTGGCCGCCACCCGAGCGACCGCCTGCCCACTGCCCGGCAACCGCTCCACGAGCTCATCGAGCGCGCAGAAGCCCGACGCCACCACGACCTCTCCGTCCACGACGACGCTCCAGGGCGCCACTGGCGTCTCGATCGTCCATCCACGCAGGTTCATGCCGTCTCCTCGCTGTATCGGGTCCACAGGTGCACTGCGGCGTACGCCCGCCAGGGGCGCAGCCGTTCAACATCGAGCCCGGACGCCGCTCGCGCAAGCACGAGGTCAGTGCCGGGCCACGCGTCCGGGTCGGCCAGCGCCCGCAGTGCGACGTATTCCGCCGTCCACGGGCCCACCCCCGGGAGGGCCACCAGCCTGCGGCGGGCTTCGGGCAGGTCGTCCCCCGGCTCGAGAAGGAGCTCCCCCGAAACGGCCGCCTCAGCCGCAGCGAGCAGAGTCGCCACGCGGCGTCCGGTGAGCCCCAATCCATCCAGGTTGGCCTCCGCTAAACACTCAGCTGAAGGGAAGACGGTGTGCACGTGATCGTGTGCGCCCGAGATACCCCCAACTGGCAAGCCGCAACGCTCGACGATCTGCCCCAGAAGAGTCCGCGCTGCAGCCACTGACACCTGCTGCCCCACGATCGCGCGCACCAGGATCTCCCAACCGTCGACAGCTCCGGGTACCCGCAGCCCTGGGCGAGCACCCACCATCGCGCGTGTCGCACGCACCGTCGACAGCCCCGACTCGATCGCCTCGATGTCAGCCACCAGGTCACAGACACGACGCACGGCAACCATCGCGGGGCCAATCGCCCCAAGGTCGGACGCAGTCAGCTGCACGTGCACGGCTTCCTCACCCGCCTCGAGCGCAAGAACCACCGGACCGCAAGACGTTGACAGCGTGCGTACGTACTTCTCGTCGTCGTACGCCTCAACCCCAGCCACCGCACGGGTACCCAGAAATCCCAACAGGCGGCTCCCGTCCCACGGAGCGGTCACCGGCAGCCGGAGCGCGATCGAGCCCGCGTCCGCTGGCCGATCAGGCTGCACGGGGTTGCGCCGCAGCTCGGTCGGACTCGCCCCATACTCGGCCCGCATCACATCGTTGAACTGGCGCAGACTTCCGAAGCCAGCAGCGAACGCGACATCGGTCACCGGAAGCGTCGTCTGCTCCAACAGGGTGCGCGCGGTCTGCGCACGTCGAGCCTGGGCCAATCCCAAGGCCCCGGTTCCCACCGACGTCATCAGTAGGCGATGCAGGTGTCGGTCACTCACCGACAGTCGCTCCGCCAGACCTGCAACCCCGGCGTCGTCGATCACACCCGCAGCGATCAACGCCAGTGCGCGCTCGACCAAACCGGTCTCGTCGGCGATGTGCGGTCGGGCAGCCACCCGCTCCGGACGACAGCGACGGCATGCGCGGAACCCCGCCGCCACGGCAGCTGCTGGCAACGCGAAGTATCGGACGTTCTCCGGTTTCGGTGTCCGAGCCGGACACGAGGGGCGGCAGTAGATCCCGGTCGAGGTCACACCCAGAACGAAGCGACCATCGAACCGGCGGTCCCGGGACGCGACGGCACGGTACAAGGACTCGGCGTCGTGGCCGGGCAACGTCGCGGCGGTAGGGGCTGGGCTCACAGGGACCATCCAACCCCGAACCTAGCGCCGGTACTAGCGGGATTCGGACATCGCGGCAGGTAGCCGCGTGGAGGCGTCGATCAGTCGCGGAAGTTTGCGGCTGGGCCTTGTTTGAGCCAGCGACGACAAACCCGCTGAAGCGCCACCGAGTAGAGGTAGTTCTTCATCGTGGCCCGGGAGTCGCCAACCAGCCGCGTGCTCGCCCTGCGGGCCACCAGCGCGCACCACCCATCGAGAAGCACGAGCGCCTCCACCAGAACCGCGTGCGGCCCTGGTGCGGGTGCGTCGCCGAGGTACCCGCGCTCGAGCTCGCGTCGCAGGAGTGCGCCTGCAGCGGCCCCGCCCAACGCCAAGGGATACCGGTTCTCGAGCCGCACCTCCGCCTCGAGCCGGAAGCGGGCCAGGTCTTCCCACGGCGGCACCGACCAGCGGGGCATGGGGTCGATCACCCAGATGTCACCGGGATCGCGGTACAACACGTTCCGCGGGCTGAAATCCCCGTGGCAGGGGACCAACGACCAGGGTTCAGTGTTTCCAGCGGTAGCAACGGTCGCTCGCTCGACGATGGAGTCCAGCAGGTCTGGATCGACTCCTCGTTCCCGCAGGTAGGAGTGCATCTCACCGAGATGATCGAACGCTGCTGCAACGGTGGCCGGGCGGCCACCCTCCGGCTGCTCCTCCCACGGCGTCGCCTGGTACTCACGCAGCCAACGACCAACTCGCTGCCCGATCGTTGCTACGACTTCTCGCGCCTCTTCACTACGCGCGGTCGTGCCCAAGCTACGGAGGCGATTCTTGACCGTCGGCTCGGTCAACAGACCCATCACGACGGTTGCATCGTCGGGCAGACATGCCAGGGGCTGCACCGCGTGCATCCACGACAGACCACTACGGCTGGCGGCGCGCTCGATGTGCACCAACCCCCGGTACTCCAACAGCGCACCGTCAGACATGTCTGACGGCAGGGGGCTCAACCGAGGGCGCTCCTGCTTGTGCACCGAAGATGCCAGGCCGCGCTCGTGCCGGATCTTCACCCAGGCCGACTGCGACGATCCTGTCGTGGTGTCGAACTCGACGGCGGCGACCGTACTCCGATCGCGATCGCATCGCCGCAGCACACGGTAGGAGCCGGAGTTGCCTGGCACCTCGCGGGCGGCCCTGGTAAGCACGGGGTCAGAGTCTTCGTCTGCGTTGTCGCGAACGCGACCTTCCCCCGTGACCAAAGAAGTCAGGCCAAAGGTCGCAGGACGACGAGCTGACCGAAGTTGACGCCAGACGTCGCCGCTGTGGCGATCTGCGCGCCGGTCGGCCCAGCGGGTGCCCATGCGAGGTCAGCCATCTCGATGCTCGCGAAGTAGGGCGCCGTCGGCGGACAGGAATGCTCTTCACGCTCGGTCATGACAACTGGCGGGGTGATAGTCGTCACCCGGGTGATCCCAAAGACCCCGACAACGGTCGAGCCATCGACCTCGACGTTAACCGATGGCGCCGTGATCTGTGTCGACGCGTCGCTGGCCTGTCCCGAGCTGGCCGACACAGGCGCCGTCGTCGAGACGCCGGAGTACGTCGAGATCGCGCCGACAGCGACTCGCGACGCGCCTATGGTCCAGGTGAACTCGCTGGGTTCAGACCCTCCAGCGACCCTGGTGTAGATCGCCTGCTCCATGGTCGTGCCCCTCGGGTCCAGGCGAACGAACTCCCAGCCGGCCGGCGCAGTGAGGGTCGGAGCACCCCTGACGGCCAGCCCGGCCACCATCACGTCACCAGCTGCGGTCGCGGCGGGAACGGGAAGTGTGAGCGAGGTCCCTCCGATCCCGTTGTCAGCTGATGCCGCACCACGGAAGGCAATGGTGCTGCTGGTGCCCTCACTCGTCGTCACCGGCAGCGAAGCCGACCGCCCCGACACGTTGCCGGACGGATCGACCGCCTCGACCGTGTACTCATAAGCAGTGCTAGCGAGCAGCCCACTGTCGAGGAAGCTGGTGGCTGAGGGCGACCCGACCAGGGAATTGTCCCGATAGACCCGGTAGTTGGCCACACCGGAGTCATCGGTCGAGGCCTGCCAGGAGAG
>JANLWJ010000014.1:0-2106 GCA_031364455.1 Actinomycetes bacterium
CCGAGTTCCTCACCGAGACGCGCGGCACCGGACTGCTCCACCACGTCTTCGAGCGTTACGAGCCCTGGCACGGTGAGTTGCGGACGCGTCCGACCGGCTCGTTGGTCGCGGACCGAAAGGGAGACACCACCGGGTTCGCACTGGCCAACCTGCAGGAGCGCGGAACGATGTTCGTCGGCCCAGGCACCGAGGTATACGAGGGCATGATCGTTGGTGAGAACTCGAGGTCGGATGACATGGACGTCAACCCGACAAAGGAGAAGAAGCTCACCAACATGCGCCAGTCGTCCGGCGATATCCTGATTCCGCTCATCCCCCACAAGCAGCTCTCCATGGAGCAGGCACTGGAGTTCTGTCGCGAGGACGAGTGCGTCGAGGTGACGCCAGCGACGGTTCGACTCCGCAAGGTCGTTCTCGACCAGAACGAGCGGGGTCGCACGAGGGCGCGATCCAAGCGCCAGACCTGAGCGACGAGGGGCGGGTTTCCCTCGGCTAGATGTAGCCATCCGGAATGGGCCCGGTGACCTCCATCGCGTAGCGGGTCGCGATCTGCGAGAGCAGCTCGGGCTCGGCTACGTCGACGTCCTACCCTCCCCAGGGCCAAGAATGTAGGCCTCGCCTGCGTTACCAGTCATGGTCACCACCATCTGCGGAGGTGGCTCACCCTACGGTCATAGCTGTTCGATGCCTAGGGCGCGCCGAAGGAAGTCAACCTGCATTGTCAATAGGTTCTCGGCCACATCCTCCTGCGTTGCCATGTGGGTGATTCCGGTCAATGGCAGCACTTCGTGTGGGCGGCCATTCTCGGTCAACACCGCAGAGAGCAGCAGCGAGTGAGCGACGAACACGTTGTCGTCGGCCAGCCCGTGGATCAGCTGCAGCGGACGGGTGAGCCTTGGTGCGCGCTCGAGAAGTGAGCTCCTTCGGTACGCCGCGTCATCGTCGTCGCGTGGCACTCCGAGGTACCGCTCGGTGTACCCGGTGTCGTACAGCCTCCAGTCGGTCACCGGTGCTCCGGCGATTGCGGCGTGGAAGATGTCCGGACGGTCTATGACGGCGAGCGCGGCGAGATAGCCGCCGAACGACCAACCGCGAATCGCAACTTTGTCGAGGTCGAGCTCTGGGAACGCGTGCGCAACCGCGTGTAGTCCGACGATCTGGTCTTCGAGTACCGGGCCGGCGAAGTCGCCTCGGACAGCTCGCTCCCATGATGGGTTTCCGGGCGTCCCTCGGCCGTCAACGACAACGACGGCGAACCCCTGGTCGGCGAACCATTGCGACTCGCGGAACGCCCCCTGGTAGTGAGCGACGTTGGCATGGTGTGGGCCTCCGTACGGGTCCATGAGTACCGGAAGTGGTCCTTTGCTGGGATCCCAGTCGTTCGGGCGAAGCAACGCGATGCGCGGCCGTTCATGGTCCCCGGGTAGCAGGGTGACCTGGGGCTCGATGATCGGGTGGTCGGCCTTCGAGGCGACCTCATGGGCCACGGTTGCCGTGGTGATGGTTGCAAGGGGCAGCGCCCGGTCAAGCCGCGCCGAGACCAGGACGCGGGTCGGGCCGCCCTGGGCCACGGCGTGCCAACCCTCGGCAGGGCTGAGCAGTTCCGCGTGGCTGTTGCCCAGGGACCAGACCTGCTGGTCACCTGCGTCGGCAGAGGCGAGGACGGTGACGTACGACCCCTCGACGCCAGTCACTGCCCGCACCTGCAGGCCGGGGGGTGAGAGTCGGACTCCGTCGGCGCACAGGGCATAGTCGTTGTCGCGCGGCTCAACGGTGAGCAGTCGACCGTCGGCATCCCAGCAGCCGCTCCCGGGCACGACATCCATCCACGCCTCGTCAGAGACTGCCCGGATCTGCTCCGCCGCCCCCGTGATTGGGTCGATGGCCCACCAGCTGATCTGCTGCTGGGCGCGATCGAGAACCCCGGCAACGGGCGCGCCCCGCTCTGACCAGTGGACGGACGCCAGGTATTCGGCTTGCTCGGGCAGGTCTACCCGAACGACGCCGCCCCCCAGGTCCAGCAGCCACAGGCTTACGTCGGCGTTGGCGCTGCCAGCGGCGGGGTAGCGCTGCGGCGTCGGTGCCGCAGCCGGAGTCGCCGGGTTG
>JANLWJ010000055.1:0-2829 GCA_031364455.1 Actinomycetes bacterium
GGTGGCGTTGGATCGGATTGCGGCGATGGTTGATGAGGCGACGGGTGCTGCTGAGGAGATCAGTATCGCGACGCAGCAGCAGCGGTCGGCCTCTGACCAGGTGGTCGTGGCGATGACCCAGGTCTCCGAAGTCTCCCGCCAAACGTCATCAGCAGCTGAGGCGGGTGTGACAGCGGCTGCTCAACTCGATGTCCTTGCCGCCGGTCTCGGGCAGTCGATCGCAGCGTTCCGCACGGAGGACTCATGAACGAGCAGTTCAGCCGTCGCGACATGTTCGCGACCAGCTCGGTCCATCTTCTCTTGCTGCTTCTTGCCGTATCTGCCTGGTGGCTGCAATGGCGATTCACTCCCGATGCGCTGTTGGCTCCGGTTCTCAACCTCAGCGCCATCGCCGTGATTGGCGCGACGGCCCTGTTGGCCACGGCCTTGTCCGTCAGGGCATGGCATCGGAAGTTGGGCATCGACACCACGTCGATCTGGGACCCCGCGACCTCGCTCGTTCAGCTGGGCGCCGCGTTGGTGATGTGTTACACGTTGGGAGGCTTCAACGGGAGTGGGTGGGGGCTCGTACTCGTGCTCCTTCCCTATCTTGGCGTCGTCTTCTCCGACGTCCAGCTGCGCTGGTTGGCGGTGGGCATTGGTGTGGGTATTGCGAGTGCGGGTGCGGTCTCTCAGAGCTGGACTGCCGAGAACCTCCCCACCGCTGTCATGGTCGTGGCGGTCGCGGTGCTGGGAACCTGGTTTACCGAGCAATCTGCCACCTACCTGTTCAACATGCGTCGGCGCGCGCAGGCTCAACAGAGCGAGCTTGAACTGCGGATCGCCACGATCTCTACTGTTCTTGAGGCCGCCGCCGCCGGTGACCTAACTGTCCATGCGCCCGATGACATGGGCGTCAACGGCGATGTCTCGGACTTGCAGGTCGACCAGTTGAGCACTTTGGCTCTGTCTTTTGATCATACGTTGGAGTCGTTGCGGGGTTTGGTGTCTCGGGTGCGGGTGGGTGGGGAGCAGATTGGGGTGTCTGCTTCGCAGGTGTTGGTGGCGGCTCGGGAGCAGGCTGCTGCTGCGTCTGAGCAGTCTTCTGCTGTTGCGGAGACGTCGGCCACGATTGAGGAGTTGGCGGCGACGGCGGCTCAGATTGCTGAGACGGCTGAGCAGGTGGCGTCGTTTGCTTCTAAGACTTTGGGTTTTGCTGAGCAGGGTCAGGTGGCGGTGTCGGCGTCGGTGGCGTCGATGGATCAGATTTCTGTTCGGGTGGATCAGATTGCGTCGAGGGCGTTGGGGTTGGGGGAGAAGGGTCAGGAGATTGGCCGGATTTTGCAGGTGATTGATGAGTTGGCTGATCAGACGAACTTGTTGGCGTTGAATGCGGCGATTGAGGCGGCTCGTGCGGGTGAGCATGGGCGTGGGTTTGCGGTGGTGGCTGCGGAGATTCGGAAGTTGGCGGAGCGGTCGCAGGAGTCTGCTGGTCAGATTCAGTCGATTGTGACGCAGATTCAGGCGGAGACGAATGCGACGATTTTGGCGTCTGAGGAGGGGTCGCGGGAGGTGCATCAGGGGTCTTTGTTGGCGCGGGATGTGGTGGGTGCGTTGGAGCGGATTTCGGGGATGGTTGATGAGACGACGACTGCTGCTAAGGAGATCAGTATTGCGACGCAGCAGCAGAGGTCGGCGTCGGAGCAGGTGGTGTCGGCGATGGGTCAGGTTGCTGATGTGTCGCGGCAGTATGCGGTGGGGTCTAAGCAGGCGGCGGCTGCTGCTACAGAGCTGAACGTTCTCGCTGGTGACCTCCGCGCCTCCATCGCCCAATTCAAAACCGGACAAGCCGAGAAGGCCGCTAATCGTCCGGAAGGCTAGCCCTCTGCGCTGTCCCCCATTTGGGCTACAGACCCGCTCTGGATCGACCGATGACCCACCCAGGACTAGTCCGCTTGACTGCCGATGGAGGAGACGTGAGCTCGAGCACTGCTGTAGGTGAGAACTCAGCGCTGGACTCGGTACTGAGCTCCATCGACCGCACCAAGTCGGGCGGTGTCTCATTGACCTTCAATCGCCGCAACATGCTAGAGACGATCTATCTGCACGCGGGCCTCATCGTATTCAGCATCGGTCTAGGGATGGTGCTCTTCCTCGGTCAGGGCGACTCCCTTCCCACAGCGCTATGGGCTGTCTGGGGTGTCAGTGTGCTGATCGCAACAGCCGCCTCATCCCTTGCGGTTCGTGCCTTTCGTGGACGCCACACTTATGCCAGGACTGATGGATGGGACAGCGTGCTGGGGATCGCCCAGACGGTGATCCTGGCGAGCGCGGCCGTCTGGACCGGCGGTGTCTTCAGTGCCCAGTGGATGGCCGTCGTCGTCGGCTCGGCCTATCTCGGGACCGTCCTGGTCTACCGGATGGGATGGGTCCTGGCCGGGCTGTTGGCCGTACTTCCTGTGGCAACTCAGTTCGCGACCGAGGTCGGTCTGCAAGACCCCGCTCCGAGCACTCTGGCGATGCTCGTCGCCCTTTCGGTCGGTATTCCGGCCGGCTACTTGATCGTCCGAGGTGTCAGTCGTTCGCTCTACGACACAGCCGAAGGAACAGGATGGGACCAGGCTCAGCTGGTCGACCAAGTCCGTCAGCTCTCGGAAGCTTTGAGCTCTGCTGCTCAGGGTGACTTGACGACGCGGGTTGAACTGCAAGACCTCGACGATGGCGACAACGAGTTCGGCTTCCAACGGACCCGATACGTCGTGGCACTCTCGCAGTCTTTTGATCATACGTTGGAGTCGTTGCGGGGTTTGGTGTCTCGGGTGCGGGTGGGTGGGGAGCAGATTGGGGTGT
>JANLWJ010000057.1:0-2196 GCA_031364455.1 Actinomycetes bacterium
AGTACGGCCACAAGCTCTCGTGGGCTGACCTGATGATCCTGGCCGGCAACGTCGCCTTGGAGTCGATGGGCTTTGAGACCTTCGGCTTCGCCGGCGGCCGCGAGGACGTCTGGGCGCCGGAGGAGGACATCAACTGGGGCCAGGAAGCCGAGTGGCTCGGCGACGAGCGCTACAGCGGCGACCGTGAGCTCGCCAACCCCCTCGGCGCTGTCCAGATGGGCCTCATCTACGTCAACCCGGAGGGCCCGAACGGCAACCCGGACCCGTTGGCATCAGCACGCGATATCCGCGAGACGTTCGGCCGGATGGCGATGAACGACGAAGAGACAGTCGCGCTCGTCGCCGGCGGACACACCTTCGGCAAGGCACACGGCGCCGGCGACCCGGCGCTCGTCGGACCCGAGCCCGAGGCTGCCCCCATCGAGCAGCAGGGCTTCGGCTGGAAGAACAGTTTCGGTACCGGCAAGGGCGTCGACACCACGACCAGTGGCGTCGAAGGCGCCTGGACGCCGACCCCCATTACCTGGGACAACAGCTACTTCGACACGCTGTTCGGCAACGAGTGGGAGCTGACGCATAGCCCGGCAGGTGCACAGCAGTGGACGGCGACCAACCCTGAGGCACAGGGCACTGTGCCCGATGCCCACGACCCCGCCAGGACGCACGCTCCGATGATGACCACCGCTGACATGGCGCTGCGGATGGACCCGATCTACGAGCCGATCTCGCGACGCTTCCACGAGAACCCGCAGGAGTTCGCCGACGCGTTTGCTCGCGCGTGGTTCAAGCTCTGCCACCGCGACATGGGCCCGATCGAGCGGTACCTCGGCCCCGAGGTCCCGCAGGAAGAGCTGATCTGGCAGGACCCGGTTCCAGCAGTCGACCACGAGCTGATCGGCGATGGCGACATTGCCGCCCTCAAGGCGCAACTCCTGGCATCCGGACTCAGCACGACCGAGCTGGTATCGACCGCGTGGGCTTCGGCCTCGACATTCCGCAACAGCGACAAGCGCGGTGGCACCAACGGTGCGCGCATTCGCCTCGCCCCGCAGAACGACTGGGACGTCAACAACCCGGCAGAGCTGCGCAGGACCCTGGAGACCCTCGAGGGCGTCCGCGCGGAGTTCAACAGCGCGGGCAAGACGGTGTCGATGGCCGACCTGATCGTTCTGGGCGGCTGTGCCGCAGTCGAGGCATCGGCAAAGAGCGCTGGCTTCGAAGTCACGGTCCCCTTCACACCGGGACGCACCGACGCCTCGCAGGAGCAGACCGACGTCGAGTCGTTCGCAGTGCTCGAACCGACTGCAGACGGGTTCCGCAACTACCTTGGCAAGGGTCATGATCGCCGAGCAGAGGAGTTGATGGTCGATCGGGCGCAGCTGTTGACGCTAAGCGGCCCTGAGATGACCGTTCTTGTCGGTGGTATGCGCGTCCTGAACGCGAACGCGGGTGGATCTCGTCATGGAGTCTTGACCAATCGGACGGGGACGCTCACCAACGACTTCTTCGTCAACCTGCTCGACCTCAACACCGAGTGGAAGGCGACCGACGACTCCGAGGACGTCTTCGAAGGACGCGATCGGGCCGGTGGCGAACTGAGGTGGACCGGCACTCGCGCCGATCTCGTCTTCGGATCGAACTCTCAACTGCGAGCCATCGCGGACGTCTACGGTTCGGCCGACTCACAGCAGAAGTTCGTGACTGACTTCGTGGCTGCCTGGAGCAAGGTCATGAACCTCGGTCGCTACGACCTTTCCTGATCCTGGGTTAGTCAACAAAGGTGCGAGGCACCTTGCGAGCTCCGTTTCTTCGGGCTTGCGAGGTGCCACGTGCGTTCAGGGCCCCGCGGCGCACGACGTCGATGTCGGCAAGCTCTAGCGAGCGCAGCAGCACACGTTCGGCCACGGCCGGGTCGGTGGCTTCCCGCCCGCCACTGTCAAGCACGAGGTTCCGGCGTCCGATCAGGCTTGCTGCGGGAAGTGCCGTGATAGCACCACTTCCTGCAGCATGTCGCCTGCGATGGGGCGCCTAGCTGACGGATAGGCCCGTTGCGCCAAGGTCCCCTGTGAGCTACTCCCCCACCGCGCCGTCGATCGCCTCACGGAAGAGGTCGGCGTGACCGTTGTGACGCGCATACTCCTCGATCATGTGGACCATCACCCAGCGGAACGAGTTTCGGTCTCCATTCGCCCGGTC
>JANLWJ010000078.1:0-6920 GCA_031364455.1 Actinomycetes bacterium
CATGGTCAGCTGCGGGACGGCGTCCTTTATCTGCGACACGGGGCTGGTGGCGTTGTCGTTGTCGAGAAACACGAGGTCGGCCTGCTTGCCGACCTCGCGCGTTCCGGTGCTCTTCTCCTGGTGGAGTTGGTAGGCCGTTCCGCTGGTGTGCATCCGCAGCGACTGGGTACGGCTGATGCCCTCCCACGGGTTGAGCGGAGCGCCTTCGCCGTAGAGCCCGACCCGGTCGATCGCCGACTGCACCTGGTTCCACGGGTAGAGCGGGTCGACCGGCCAGTCGCTTCCACCGGCCAGCGGCGCACCGGCCTTGAGCATGCTGTTCGCCGGGTACATGCGGGCGTGACGCTCTTCGCCGATGAAGGGCAGCAGTGCTTCCATGGTCCAGACGTTGCGGGTGGCCCACTGCAGCTGCATGTCTGGGATGACGTTGAGCGTGGCGAAGCGGTCGTAGTCGTCGGGGTGCACAAGCTGCAGGTGCGCGATCGTGTGGCGGTTGTTTGACATCCCGTTGGCTGCCCGCGTGATGGCGAAACCGTCGAGTGCGGCACGGACGGCCCCGTCACCGATGGCGTGCGTGTGCACCTGCCATCCCGCCTTGTCCATCACGGTGGTGAAGGCGCCGAGCGTTGCTGCGTCAACATAGAGGTCGCCGTAGTTCTTGGTGGGGTTGCCGTCCGCATCGGTGTACGGCTCGAGCAGGGCTGCGGTCTGTGCCGGGTACTCGATGACGCCGTCCATGAATACCTTGACAGCGCCGAAGTTCAAGTTGGGGACGTCGGCGTACTTGGCGGCAAGGCGGGTGACCTTCGCAAGTACTGCGTCCGGGTCCGAGACCGCCTTGGTGGAGACCATCATCGCGGGGAAGACTCGCTGCGGCAGTTGGCCGTTTTCAGCGAGGGCGGCATAGAAGCCGAGCTGCCACGGCTCGACCCAGGCGTCGAAGAGCGAAGTGACTCCGCCTGCGGCCATCTGTGCGTACGCCCATGCGAACGCGTCGTACATCTGCTCCGGCGTGACTCCTGGTATGTATTGGCGGACGAGGTCCTGCGCTGCGTCCTTGAGGACGCCGGTTGGCTCACCGTTGCCTTCGCGGACGATCTCGCCGCCGGCTGGGTCCTTGGTATTGGCATCGATGCCGGCGACCTGGAGCGCCTTGCTGTTGACCCAGAGGTTGTGACCGTCTGAGCCGTTGAGCGCGATCGGTCGCCCGGTGTTGAGCGAGTCGAGGATGTCCTTGTGCGGCAGCGTGTCGGTGGGAGTACCTGCCGGGTTCCATCCTTCGACGGTCAGCCACATATCCGGCTCGCTGCCATAGGTCGGGTCGGTAAGGAAAGTGGCGACCGGGGCCTGGACGTCTGCCGCGCTGAGCTCGGCATTCTCCAGGGACGGGTTCATCGCACGTAGCCCGGCGTACATCGGGTGGGAGTGGCCGTCCTGCAGACCTGCGATCACTGTGCCACCGTTGCCGTCGATGATCTCGGTCTTGGAGTTGGCATAGCGCTTGAGTCGCTGGTACGAGCCGACGCCGACGATGGTGCCGTCACCGCCAACTGCGATTGCCTCGGCGATCGTGTTCTGACTGTTCCCCACGTAGACCCGCGCATTCCGAATGATCCTGGTGGCCTTGTTGTGGCCGATCGATGCGTGAGCTGCAGTAGGGAGCGTTGCGGCCGCGAGGCCGGCTCCGGTGGCACCCGCTCCGGCGAGGAACTGGCGGCGGTTGATGGTGTTCATCTAGGACTCCTGGAGAGGGGTGGTGATGCGGCTAGCTACGCCGTCGAGCAGTAGCCCGATGGCGAAGTCGAAGGCGTCGTCGTACTCGTCGAGGTAAGGGCGCGCGGCATGGATGTGGGGGTACTCGTCAGCTGGAAGCTGGCGGTAGGTGGTCGTCCAGGCGGCCGCGTCCCGGGCCTTGGCCTCGTCGGGCAGTGCGACGTAGGCGGCTGAGAAGCTCGACCAGGCAAGAACGGTGTCGGCCAGTGCCCGCCAGACTCCGACCGCCTCGCGGGTCGACAGACCCGCTTCGGCAAGAGTTGCCAGGATGCGTTCGATCCCACGGGCCTCCTGGTCACCTTGGGTCGTTCGGACGCTGATCAGGACGGCCAAGCGCGGGTGTCGCACGAGGGCGTTTCGAAGTGCATGGCTCATGGTGAGCAGGTTCTCGCGCCAACCGTCGCCAGGGGAGGCCTCCTTGTTGGCGGCGTCCATCGCTTCCCCGAGTAGTCGGTCGCCGAGGGCGAGCAGCAGGTCGTCCTTGCTGCGGAAGTAGCGGTAGGCGGCGGTGGGGTCGGCGCCGAGCTCGGAGCCGAGTCGCCGGAACGTCAGGGCGATGTCGCCGTCGCGTTCGATCACCGCCTGCGCGGCGTCCAGAATCCGCTCGCGGGAGAGCTCTGCTCGCTGCTCCGTTCGGGTGACCATGCGGACATCCTGCGGTGTGTCAGCGCTGTTGTCAACACCGTTGACTCAACTAGCACTCCGTGGGACTGTCACGCTGGTTCGATATTCTGGTTTCCCCTGAAGAGATTGGTGGGGTCGAACTCCGCCTTGATCGCAGCCAGGCGTCGATACTTCGCCTCGCCGAACGCAGCCCGCACCCGCTGTTGCCCCTCGAGCCCGATGAAATTGAGGTAGACGCCTCCCGACGTGTGCCCGGCAATGTCGCGGCGGAACTGTCGTACCCAGTCGATGTTGGCCGTTGTGTCGGCAGGATCAGCCCATGCGGCGAATGGGTGGCTGATCCACTGGGTCTGTCGTTGCGCGAGTGGCGTTGCATCTTCCGCAACTCGAGATACCGCGCCGCCCCAAGCGACCAGGAACATCTGGGTAAGCGGCGAAGCCGCGTTGGCGCCGGCGTCCAGCAGGATCTGGAGGGCGTCGTCGCTCATCTCGTCGTGGTACTCCGCACTCCAGTAGTGATGGAAGCCGGGAGGGTCGGTCAGCATGATCTGCATCTGGGAGTAAGGCATCGGGCCGATCAAGTTCACTGCAGGGTCGAGGTCCAGGATCGGTTTGAGCGCGTCCCTACCCTCGTCGACTGGTCCCGCATAGCAGGCGGCGACAGCGAAAACCTTCTGGCCGACCAGCTGCTGAGGGACGAACTCTTCAGGTGGTGCGGTGAGAACACCCATAGCGGTCCCAAGCTGGTCAGGGGCCGACAGCATCAGGTCGCGGTAGACGCGCGCCAGCTCGATCGAGTCGGTGGTCAACGGCCAAAGAGCCAGACCGGCCAGCACTGGATTCGGGAGGGCGTGCAGCCCGAACTCGAACTCCGTCGCGACGCCGAAGTTACCGCCACCGCCGTGCAACGCCCAGAATAACTCCGGGTTCTCGTCATCGGAGGCCCGCACGCGGCGGCCGTCGGCGGTGACGAGCACCACGGAGATCAAGTTGTCGCAGGCGAGCCCGAATGCGCGCGACAGCCAGCCGTCCCCTCCGCCCAATGTGAACCCAGCGACACCGGTCGAGGTGGCGCGGCCACCGGTAACGGCAAGGCCATGAACCTCGGCAGTGGGGTCGAACTCACCCCATGTCGTGCCGCCCCCCACGCGGATGGTTCGCCTTGTCGGGTCGATGGTGACGGAGTTCATCGGTCGTACGTCTATGACGATTCCGCCGTCGTTCACCGACATCCCGGCGACAGAGTGGCCACCAGCCCGGACGGCGATCTCCAAGTCGTTGTCCGATGCGTACTGAAGGGCACCGGCAACGTCATCGGGCGTTGAGCACTGGGCGATTACCGCTGGCCTGCGATCGATGGCGCGGTTGAACACTTGACGTGCTTCGTCGTAGTCGGAATCAGCTGGCGTCAGTCTGCGCATGGATCCTCCTGACCCCCCAACGGTGATGTGGCGGTGCTGTGATCGGGGTGGAGGTGCGCTCAGCCGCGCACTTGAAGCAGGCGACCTCCGGTGAAGATGCCGTCAGTGACGAACACAGTCCCGTCACGGGCGACGACAACGCCACCCGGCTCGGAGAGCTGTCCGGCGGCGAGCTCGGTCTGCCGACCTCCGTGCACCTTGAGCAGAACTGCGTCCGGGAAGTCGCCGGTGCCAAACCCCTCCTCGAACGCGATGACGCCTTCGGCGGCGAGCTCGTAGACGTAGAGGGCACCGTTGTGGGAGTTGAAGGCGATGTCCGCAATGGCAGTGAAGCCGGAGGCATACGGCGAGCAGCCGCCACTAGCCCCGGACGCCGAGCAAGTGGCGTCCACTGCATTGGGGTCGATGCGCCAGATGCGGGAGGTACCGGGCTCGAAGGGGTAGCCCTTGAGCTCGCCGACGTACGCGGATCCGTCTGGGCCGATCGTCACGGTTGTAGGCACCGCCTCTGCGGGTGTGCCTCCGATCATCTCGGGCAGGAACCGAGCGACGAGGGTGACGTCGCCGTCCGGAGAAACGCGTAGGAGGTCGTTGTGCTGGGCATCGGCGATCAGCGCGTCTCCGTTCGGCAACGCCGCTAGACCATAGGGGTTGGAGCCTTCGGGGTCGCCGTTGACGTCGTTGGGGTCGGGGTGGGCGGCTTGGTACTCGGTGATGTTGAGGACCGGCTCGATGTTGCCGGCCTCGTCAGCACGGAGGAGCGTGCGCGGCTCATCGGATGTGATGCCCCACCCCGTATCTCCGGCGGAGGCTACGTCCATGAGGCCGACGGGGTCGGACACCGGTTGTGCGCCGCGGTCTCGGCCGTGGCGGGCGTAGTAGAGGACGGGGCCGGGTGGGCCGAACGCTCCCTGACCGATTGCGAGGTTCTGGTCGGCCTCGAGGGCAAGGCCTTTGGGGGAGGAGAGTCCCTCAAGGAGAACCACGGCGTCCGGCCGAGCGACAGCCGGTGCCGCCCCGACGACCAGGGCGGACGTTGCCACTACGGCCAGAATCGCGGCGATCCGGGCAGGGGATGAGGTGGAATGGAGAGAGGACATCGGACTCCTCCGGTGGCTGGGGTTCTTTCCTTCGGGCGCGTACTGCGACGCTACGCCCGAACTGCTGTGCGCGGCGATGATCATTTCTGGCCGTTGACCGAGGGTGTGCCGAAGTCGGACGGAGCGTTATGTCGATGTCGAACGTGACGCAATCGGCGTCAGGTGCAGATGTCAGTTCTCGACGAGGCGGGCAGTTTCGTCGGTGATCTCGACAGCGACGGTCTTCAGCTTCGGTTCGAACTGCTTGGCGTGGTGGGCGCAGAAGTGCAGCTCGCCGGTGATCAGGCGAACTCGGACATATGCCTGCGCGCCGCATTTGTCGCAGCGGTCGGCAGCGGTCAGCGTGGTGTCGGGGGCCAGTGTGGTTGTCACGTCGCCTCACTCCTCACTGAGAGCCTCGCAGCCTTGGCCACGTGACCGTCGGGTCGGTGCCGAGAAGATCCCGGCACCTAGTTCAACATCACATCACAGTCCGACACTTCCCGCTGCCACCAGCGGCGGGGTTCGCCGTTGGCGTACACCTTCACCCAGAGCATCGGGTGATCTAGGTCACGACACGCCAATTGTGACCGAAGTGCACCCTTCGGTGCGCCAACGTCACCCGGTCGGACCTGCCAGATAGCCTCGGGGACGTGCCAGCAGCCCGTTCCGCCGCCAACCCCACAAACGATCAAGGGGCCGATCAAGGGGCCGGTTCCGCCCTCGCTTCGACCCGCAAACCGGCTGGCAGAAAGACCGCTTCCCCCTCTGGAAGGGGCGGCGGATACACCGCCAAGCACCTCTCGGTGCTTGAGGGCCTGGAGGCGGTACGTAAGCGCCCCGGCATGTACATCGGCTCCACCGACTCTCGGGGCCTCATGCACTGCCTGTGGGAGATCATCGACAACGCCGTCGACGAGTCACTGGCCGGTCACTGCCACCGGATCGACGTCCGGCTGCTTCCTGACGGCTCGGTCGAGGTCGAGGACGACGGACGCGGTATCCCCGTCGACATCGAGCCGAAGACGAAGCTGACCGGAGTCGAGGTCGTGCTGACGAAGCTGCACGCCGGCGGCAAGTTCGGTGGCGGCTCGTACACCGCGTCCGGTGGATTGCACGGCGTCGGGGCTTCCGTGGTCAACGCCCTCTCCTCGCGGCTCGACGTCGAGGTCGACCGTGACGGCAAGATTCACACGATGTCGTTCCGGCGGGGGATCCCTGGTGAGTTCGCCGGTCCCGACAACGACACCGAGTTTGCGAAGCGCTCAGGTTTGCGCGTGGTTGGCAAGGCGCCGAAGAAGAAGACCGGCACCCGCGTCCGTTACTGGGCTGACCGCGAGATCTTCTTGGGGGATGCCGAGGTCTCCCTCGACGAGCTGCGCGGCCGAATGCGGCAGACCGCGTTCCTGGTGCCTGGGCTCACCCTCCACCTGCACGACGAGAGGGCCGACGAGATCGTCGAGGAGTCTTTCCGCTTCGACGGCGGGATCGCCGAATACGTAGAGTTCTTGAGCAACGACGAAGCGGTCGCCGACGTCGTCCGGCTACACGGTGTCGGGCACTTTCACGAGACCGTCCCGGTGCTCGACTCAAAGGGACACATGTCGCCGACCGAGGTCGAGCGCGAACTCACTGTCGACATCGCGCTTCGGTGGGGCACCGGCTACGACACCACGGTGCGAAGCTTCGTCAACATCATCGCGACTCCCAAGGGCGGCACGCACGTCTCCGGTTTCGAGCGCGGCCTGGTGCGCACGGTGAACGAGCAGCTGCGGGCTGCCAAGCTGCTCAAGGTCAACGACGACCCCGTCATCAAGGACGATGTGCTCGAAGGCCTCACCGCCGTGATCTGCGTCCGGCTGGCCGAGCCGCAGTTCGAGGGCCAGACCAAGGAGGTACTCGGCACCTCGGCCGCGACACGGATCGTGTCGCACGTCATACACCGCGAGCTGACGAAGGTTCTGACCTCGACCAAGCGGGGCGACAAGACGCGGGCTCGCGCCATCCTCGAGAAGGTGGCTGG
>JANLWJ010000090.1:0-7706 GCA_031364455.1 Actinomycetes bacterium
GGTGGCGTTGGATCGGATTGCGGCGATGGTTGATGAGGCGACGGGTGCTGCTGAGGAGATCAGTATCGCGACGCAGCAGCAGCGGTCGGCCTCTGACCAGGTGGTCGTGGCGATGACCCAGGTCTCCGAAGTCTCCCGCCAGTACGCCACCGGCGCGAAGCAGACAGCCGCAGCTTCGTCGCAGATCGCCAACCTCGCGGTGGCCATGCAGCACTCCATCTCCACATTCCAGGTGGAGGGTTCCAGCGACGTCGACGCAGACGCGAGCCAAGTTGATGAGTACTTCCCGGCCGACGCCGAGAATGACGGGGCCGGCAACGACGAGCTCGGAGGCGACCAGGTCGCCGCGACCCATGACGAGGGTGTCTCCTTGCACTAGGCGGGGGTTAGGGTCACCGGTGTGACTCACGAATTCGAGACCATCGCCCTGCATGCCGGCCAAGACCCCGATCCGCTGACCGGCGCTGTCGTTCCCCCGATCCACCAGGTGTCGACCTTCAAGCAGGACGGCGTCGGGGGACTGCGCGGCGGGTACGAGTACAGCCGCTCGGCCAACCCCACACGAAGCGCGCTCGAGGAGTGCCTCGCGGCGATCGAGGGCGGGACCCGTGGCCTGGCCTTCGCCTCAGGTCTTGCCGCCGAAGACACGCTGCTGCGAGCGGTGTGCAAGCCAGGTGACCATGTCGTGATTCCGAACGACGCCTACGGTGGAACCTTCCGGCTGTTCGCACAGGTCCTCAAGCGCTGGGGTGTGGAGTACACGCCCGTTGCGCTGTCGGACGCCGATGTAGTCCGGGCCGCTATCCGACCGAACACCACGGTGGTCTGGGTAGAGACGCCGACGAACCCGCTCCTGTCCATCGCCGACATCGCGGCGCTCGCGTCGATCGCGCACGCGGCCGACGCGCTTCTCGTCGTCGACAACACGTTCGCATCGCCCTACCTCCAGCAGCCACTGTCGCTCGGTGCTGACGTCGTTGTGCACTCGACGACCAAGTACCTCGGCGGTCACTCGGACGTCATCGGCGGGGCGCTCATTGCATCCGACCAGGGGATCGGAGACCAGCTTGCCTACTACCAGAACGCCATGGGTGCGGTTTCCGGCCCGTTCGACGCGTGGCTGGTGTTGCGCGGCATCAAGACCCTGGCCGTCCGGATGGACCGGCACGGCGAGAATGCCGCTGCAGTCGTGGACATGCTCGCCTCACACCCTCGCGTCCGGCGAGTGCTCTATCCAGGGCTGCCTGAGCACCCGGGGCACGACATCGCCGCCAAGCAGATGCGCGGGTTCGGCGGCATGGTGTCGTTCCAGGTCGATGGTGGTGAGGACGCAGCCGTTGCCCTCGTGAACCGCACCGAGATCTTCACCCTGGCCGAGTCGCTCGGCGGTGTTGAGTCTCTGATCGAGCATCCCGGGCGTATGACGCACGCCTCCGCCGCTGGGAGCCCGCTCGAGGTGCCGGGTGACCTCATCCGGCTGAGTGTCGGGCTCGAGCACTCGCACGACCTCGTGGCAGATCTGCAGCAGGCGCTCGGCTGAGTCATCACGTGCCGTCCCTCTATGTCTGTGTCGACTTCGGGTCGACGTTCACGAAGGTCGTTGTGGTCGACGCCGATGGCCGCCTGTTGGCAACTGGGTCGGCGCGCACCACGATCGAAACCGACGTCATGGATGGCATGGACGACGCGATTGCTGACGCCGTGATCGAGCTGAGCAGTGATGCCGAGGTGCTGGCATGCAGCTCAGCAGGTGGCGGACTACGCATCGCAGTGAGCGGCTACGAGCGTGCGATCACGGCCGAGGCGGGCTACCGGGTGGGGTTGTCCGCCGGGGGCCGGGTGTGTCACGTGACATCTGGTCAGCTGAGCGTGGCTGACATCGACGATCTTCGCGACGCCGGGCCTGATGTGCTGCTCCTGGTAGGGGGCACCGACGGCGGCAACGCTGACGTCCTGTTGCACAACGCCAGGGCGATCGCCCGCGCCGACCTAGAACTACCGGTGGTGGTCGCCGGCAACCGGTCAGCTCGTGACCAGGTGATGCGGATCCTGCGCCGGGGTCGACTCCCAGTGACAGCTGCCGACAACGTGCTTCCCAAGATCGGCGTCCTTGACCCGCGCTCGGCACGTGAGGCGATCCGTGAGGTGTTCATCTCCCACGTCATCGGCGGCAAGCACCTGTCGACCCGTGTCGACCTCTCCACCTGGGTCCAGGCCGCCACGCCTGATGCGGTGCTGTCGGGCGTCGAGCTGCTCGCGGACGGAACTGCAGAAATCCCCGGAGTCGGTGACGTCGTCGTTGTCGACGTCGGCGGTGCGACGACTGACGTGTACTCGGTCACGTCTCCCGATCTCGACGACGACCCCGCAGATCGAGAGGCGGTGGCCACCATGTGGCGCAGCCGGACGGTCGAGGGTGATCTCGGGGTCCGCTGGAACGCCCCTGGCATCGCCCCGGCTGCCCGGCGCGAAGGCTTCATCGACGAAGATGCCGAGGCCGCGCTGGTTGACGCCGCCGCGTTGCGGCGGGCGGACCCCGGCTACCTGCCTGAGACAGAGCGCGAGCGGTTGGCCGATCGTGAGCTTGCCCGGTTGGCTGCGGCGGTCGCGCTGCGGCGGCACGCCCGACCGCATACTGCTGGTGCCGTCCGCTACCCGGGCAAGGACCTCAGCCGGGTAGCTCTGGTCGTCGGATCAGGAGGCGTGCTGCGTCACAGCCCGGAGCCCGATGCGCGCGCCGTCGTTGAATCCGCAGTCTCGGACCCTGCTGGCGGGTGGCGCACCCCTGAGCGCGCCGCCTCGTTGGTGGACGCCCGGTACGTGTTGGCGGCCGCTGGCTTGATCAGTAGGACGAACCCCGAGGCGGCGATGGCACTCTTGCGCCGCTCGTTGCTCAATCGTTGAAGAATCGGCTGGCGAAAGGGTGGCTCACCGGGGCTAGGCTGCCAACATGACCATGACGGGGGCGCGCACGGAGGCGCTCACCGCGACCAGCATCGCCGAGGGCGTCCGTACCGGCACGCTCGACCCCGAGCTGATACTGGGCGACACCCTCGCGCGGATTGCCCGCCACGACGCGGTACTTGCGGCTTTCGCGTCGGTGCGTACCGAGGCCGCCGTCCGCGAAGCCAAGGAGCTGAAGAAGCGGGTAGCTGCCGGTGACGAGCGGCTCCCCCTCGCCGGAGTACCGGTTGCGGTCAAGGACGTGGTGCCGATCACCGGTGAGGTGATGCGGGCTGGTTCGCACGCAACCGGCCGGACGCCGGAGACGTCCGACCACCCAGTGGTTACCCGGTTGCGGGATGCCGGGGCGGTCATCGTCGGAACCACCACGATGCCCGAAGCCGGTCTCTGGCTGACCACTGACGGCGACCGGGTCACCCGCAACCCTTGGCAGCCGGAGCGCTCGGCGAGCGGTTCGTCCGGCGGCAGCGCCGCAGCGCTCGGGGCCGGGCTCGTCCCTCTCGCGCACGGCACCGATGGGCTCGGGTCGATCCGACAGCCGGCCGCAGCGTGCGGCGTCCTGGGCCTTAAGCCCAGCCGAGGGCTCATCCCGGCCGAGCTCGGTCAGAACGACTGGTACGGCCTTGCCGAGAACGGGCCGATGGCGACGACGGTGGCAGACCTGGCGCTGATGCTCTCAGTGATGGCCGACCAGCAGGAGCTGGCTGATGTCCGCCCGCTCCGCCGCTCCTTGCGCGTTGCGATTTCGGCCAGACCGCCAGTGCAGGGTGTGCGAACCAACCCGGCGATCACCGCTGCCCTCTTCGCGGCGGCCGCCCTGTTGCGCAAGAACGGGCACCACGTCGAGCGCGACCATCCGGTCTACCCCCAGCGGCTCAGCATGGCTGGCACCTTCCGTTGGTTCGCCGTGGCTGCCGACTACGTCGATGGCGTCGCCGATCCGTCGATGCTGCAGAACCGGACCCTTGGCCATGCAAGTGCGGGGCGCCGGCTACGTCCGTTGGTCCGTAGCGAACAGCTCACTGAGTGGCGTGACAGGGCCGACGTGTTCTTCGACTCCTACGACCTCATGCTGACTCCCGTCACTGCCACACATCCGTTGCGCTCTGAACGTTGGAGCGAACGGGCCTGGGCTGCCAACGTTCGCTCCAACGTGGCTGCGAGCGGCGGGTTCGCTGGCATGTGGAATGTGGCTGGCTTTCCTGCCCTCGCTCTGCCGTTCGGCATCGACTCGGTGACCGGCACGCCGATCGGCCTGCAACTCGCCGCACGACACGGCGAAGAGGGCCTATTGCTCTCGGTGGCAGCACGCATCGAGGCGTGGCGCCCCTGGGCGGTGACGGCACCAGGGTGGGCGTGACCTAGAGCGGAGCGGCCTTCTTGCTCAGTGTCTCGGGCATCGCCAGCGCGGTTGCGGTTCCCGCCAAGCAGACGGCGGCCGTAGCGGCGAAGGCCCACGAGAACGAGAACGTGTCGACCAGGAGTCCAGCGATGAGCGGTCCCGCGAATGCCCCCAGGTCTGATGACATCTGGTACACCGCGATCGCCGGACCGCCTCGACCGTGCACGACGTCACCAACGACCGCTGTGCTGCTCGTGCCGATCAGCGCTGAGCCGAACCCGAACAGGACCATGGCAGCGATGTAGGGCGGGATCGATTCGAAGCCGGCTAGCAGGACGAAGGCGAGCGCCACAACAATCGACCCAATGATCATTGAAGGACGCCGCCCGCGCATGTCCGAGGAGCGGCCGGCCGGGATCAGCAGCACCCCCTGGGCGAGCGCCGAGATGAAGATTCCGATGCTCACCCAGGACTCCGACAGCAGCATCGCCTCGGTGACGAAAAGCGGCAGCACCGAACCGCGGATTCCGAAGAGCGACCAGCCGGTCGCCAGGTTGTTGGTGACCGCTGCCCAGTAGGCGCGTTGGCGGATTGCTACCGAGAGCGGGGTCGGTGCGATATCGGTTCCGACCTCCTCCTCGCGGACCTGCAGCTTGCTCTGTGCGAGGTAGATCAGTCCGATCGACCCGGCGATCAGCAGTGTTGCGGCATAGACGAAGAACGGCAGTCGGATTGAGATGGCCACCAGTGGTACGCCGAAGAGCGGGCCGGTGACGCCACCGATGAGGAAGCCGCCCTGAAAGGCCAGAGCGGCGCGCCCACGCTGCTCCGGCAGCACAACCCGCAACAGCAGTGCGTAGGCCGCGACGGTGAACATCGCTGAGCCGACGCCGCCAGCCCCGCGGAGTACGAGCAGCTGCCAGTAGGTCTGCGACAGGCCGGCGAGTGCGCTGGAGATGCCGACGATGAAGATCCCGGTGCCCAGGATCAGGCGCTCACCGGTGCGGTCGACCAACCACCCGGCCAGCGGGGACGCTGCGAACCGCGTCAGCGCGAAGATTGAGACGACACCGGCAGCGGCGGTCGTGGATACCCCGAACTCCTTGGCGAACGGCGCGATGACGGGAAAGACGATGCCAAAGCCCACGGCTACGGCAAACGCAACTGCCGTGAGGACTGCAACCTCACGAGGTAAGCCGCGGAAGGTCGACGCCACCCACTCGCGGGGTCGGTCGATGAGGCTCACACGCTTGATCCAACCACCCGCCTCACCGGCGCCGAGCCTGGGCCGGATGGGTGGCCGGTGGGGTGGGGGTGGTGCAGTGCGTCCGCCGATCGGCCACGATGGAGTGGTGATCTCCTGTGGCTCCGGCGTCGCCGTGGGGTTCGACCTCGCCCGCACGGCGGTGATCGCCGCGTCGCGGGCCATGGCAGAGCTCTCTGCGCCGCCGGCCTTCGCCTGCATCTTCGTGCGCGCGGCCAACCCCGACGACGTCGCCGCGGCGCTGGTTGCAGCTCAGCGCACGATCGGTGCCCCCCACAGCATCGGCTGTTCGTCGTCGCATGGAGTGATCGGCGGGGGCCACGGCATCGAGGACGTCTCCGCTGTCAGCGTCTTCGTCGCTTCGGGAGCAGAGCTCTCGGTTCGCTCGTTCCACCTGGAGGTGATGCCGACTCCGGAGTCGATCGCTGTCGTCGGAGTTCCGCAGCTCGAGCCGGACGACCAGGTGGCCGTGGTCTTGGCCGACGCCTACTCGTTCCCGGTCGAAGGGTTCGTCGAGGAGTCTGCTCAGTCGCTCGGAGGGCTGCCCATCGCCGGTGGCCTTGCTGTGGGGGGACAGGGATCTGGCTCTACCCGGTTGCTCATCGACGGCCGCGTAGTCGAGCGCGGTGCTGTCGGCCTTGTTCTTGGTGGGTCTGCGTCGATCGAGGCGGTGGTGAGTCAAGGATGTCGCCCGGTGGGGAACCCCATGACTGTGACTCGCTGTGAGGGCAACGTCGTACTCGAGCTGGCCGGCCGGCCGGCGCTGCAAAGGCTGGAGGATCTGCTGTTCACGCTCTCGCCCGAGGACCAGGCGATCGCCGGTACCGGCTTGCAGATCGGGGTCGTGCACGACGAGTACGCCGATCAACACGAGCAAGGTGACTTCTTGATCCGGTCACTGGTCCGGGTCGACTCTGACCGTCGTGCGCTGGTGATCGCTGACGACGTCCAGGTCGGTCAGACCGTGAGCTTTCAGCTTCGTGACGCCGAGGCCGCCAGTACTGACCTGCAGCGAACGCTGGCCCGATGGGGCAAGTCGACGCCGCCGGGGCGTCCGGCCGGCGCACTGCTCTTCTCGTGCAACGGACGAGGTGACCGGTTCTTCGTTACCAGCGACCACGACGCGCTCACCGTGCGCGACGAGCTCGGGGGTGCCGAGGTGGCCGGCTTCTTTGCTGCCGGCGAGATCGGTCCGGTGGCTGGCCGCAACCACCTACACGGTTTCTCTGCCGCAGTGGTTGTCTTCGGCAGCTAGCTTCGCAACGTGTGAGTCCAGTGGGGGTATGACCCCACTGGACTCACACGGTCTCATCCACAGGTAGTCGAATCTCGCCCGGTACTGCGTCAGATCGGCCACGGTTGCGCCATGGCAGTCGAACCGACGCGAGGGGCGAAGCTGCTGCAACATCTTCGGGAGTTTGCGCGACCCCAGGGTGGTGTCTTCACGACGTCACAGGCTGCCGATCTCGGCGTTGGCTATGAGGTCATTCGCAGCCAGATTGCGGCCGGTCGATGGGAGCGGCTTCACGAGGGCGTCTACCTCATGGGCAACATGCGTCCAGGTGAGTTCTCGAGTCGCTGGGCTGCGTTGCTGGCATCCGGGGATGGTGCGGTGCTGAGTCATACGACGGCTGCGCACATCTACGGCATCCGGCGGAGCACTCCCGGCTCGCAGATTCATGTCTCAATACCGGCGGAGCGAATTGAGGTGTCCGTTCCAGGTGCCAGGGTGCGAAGGAGCCGGTTGCTGCCCGGGAAGGGCGCGACATACCAAGGGTGGCCGATCACGACGGCTGCTGACACCGTCCTGGACCTCATCGCCGAAATGCGATCACCGCACGACGTCGTCGCGTTGCTGACCGACGCATGTCGAAGTAGGTCAGTCTCGGCCGAAGAGATCCTGAAGGCAATGGGACGCCGTAAGCGACAGCGTCATCGACAGCTGGTTAAGGACGTCCTGGCTGATGTCACCGGTGGCGTGGAGAGCCTTCTGGAGCACAAGTACCTCGTCCGCGTGGAGCGGCCGCACGGGTTGCCACACGGACGGCGTCAGGTCAAGGCGCGTGCCCACGGGGTAACTATCCAGGAGGACGTGGAGTACGACGAGTTCGAGACTGTCGTGGAGCTCGACGGGCG
>JANLWJ010000130.1:0-8355 GCA_031364455.1 Actinomycetes bacterium
GACCCGCCGTCCTCGTTCGACGTTCCCGACGTCTCGACCTGGTGGCTGGTGGGCGGGGGTGTCGCGGTTGCCCTCGCGGCGTGGTTTGGACGCCGACACGGCGTTGGACTCGTGGTCGTGGTCGTCGGCCTCGCCATCGCAGTGCTGACTGGGTGGTCCGACCTCGCCGTTGGGCCCTCAGCGATGCCGCTGCCATCGTTCTCGGTCGACGTCTTCGTCGCGGCGGCTACCGCCCTCGTGCTGCCCCAGGTGCCGCTGACGTTCGCCAACTCGTGTTTGGCCCCGGCAGACGCCGCGCGCGTCTACTTCGGGGACGAGGCGGCGAAGCTGGTGACACCCAGCAGGCTGGCGGTCAGCCTGGGCGCGGCCGACCTCGTGGCCGGCGCGATCGGTGGAATGCCGGTCTGTCACGGCGCAGGAGGGCTGACAGCGCACCGGTCGTTCGGAGCCCGCACCGGTGGGGCCCCGTTCATCATGGGGGCTGTTCTGCTGGTGCTCGCCGTCGGCTTTGGCGCTGGGCTCGTAGGCGTTCTGGCGCACTTCCCGGTGGTGGTCCTGGCTGGCCTTCTGGCCGTCGCCGGGGTGCTGCACATGGCCCTGGCCCGCGACCTGCGCATGCGAAGCGACTGGCTGGTGGCCGTGACCGTCGGGGCCCTCGGCCTGATGGGGCAGCTGGCCCTTGGCCTGGTGATCGGGCTGGTCCTTGCGTGGACGCTCGGGCGCCTGGCCGCTCCGGCCGCCGCGCCGAGCGACGATCGATAGGGGACGATAGAGGCATGTCCCCCCCGGTTAGTGCTCCCCCTCGTAAGCGCCCTCGTGGCTTTGAGACGACCCGAGACATGGTCCTGTCAATGGCTGTCGTTGGTGCGGTGGTGCTGGGCATCTTCTGGATGGTTGCCTGGCAGCGCCCGGAGGTTCAGGGCCCGGTGCGTCCAATGGTGGACGTCGAGCAGATCTTCACCGAGGTTCGGTTGGGCGACACGTTCTCCGTCAGGGAGCCGGTCGGTCTGCCCGATGGCTGGACGGCCACCAGCGCATGGTTCGACACCGAGCAGGTATCGGGTGACATCGGTGGTGGAGTGTTGCATGTCGGCTACCTGACACCGGACGGTTCCTACGCCGAGGTGCGCCAGACAGATGGTGACGCCGGTGCCGCGGTCGATGACTGGATCGACGGTGCGGTGCCGGCCGGCGAGGTCGAGATCGGCGGGGCGACCTGGCAGGTCGTGGAGTCCGAGGAAACCGGGAAACAAGGTCTGGTGCTGACCGAGGGTGGCATCACGATCGTGGTGACTGGCAAGGCCGAGCGTGGTGAGCTCGAAGTGCTCGCCAGCGCGCTGCGCTGACCACACTCACTTCGAGTCGTCGGGTGCAGTCTGCGGTGTCGCCGCCTCCAGGCGGGCGCGCGCACCGTCGAGCCAGGACTGACAGATCGTGGCGAGCTCTTCGCCGCGCTCCCAGAGTTCGATCGAGCGCTCGAGGGTCAGACCCCCGCCCTCGAGCTGCTTGACGACATCGATCAGCTCGTCGCGCGCAGCTTCGTAGCCAATGGTAGGTGCCTCGTCGGGTGCGCTCATGACTCTCCATCAGTGGTTGCGGTGAAGTTGCCGCCAGCGACGCGAACGAGCAACGCCGAGCGCGGAGCGGGAGGTGTGCGGACGACGGTGCCGTCCTCGGTCTGGACCAGGGCATAGCCACGGTCCAGCGTCGCCTGAGGGGAGAGCGCACGCACCCGGGCCCGGGTGTGGGTGAGATCGGTGTTTGCCTGCTCGAGTCTGCTACCCAATGCACGGCGGCTGCGCTGGATGAGGTCGGCGACCACCCGCTCGTGAGCTTCGACGAGTGTCACCGGAGTGGCCAGCACCGGGCGACTCCGGATCTGGTCGAGCCCGGACTGCTCTGCAGCCAGCCGCGCAGCGATCGCCTCTGCGATGCGGCGTCGGGACGCGGCGACGGCGTCGAGCTCGAACTCGACGTCGGGAACGACCTTCCGCGCGGCGTCGGTGGGGGTAGACGCGCGGACGTCGGCGACGAGGTCGAGCAGCGGGGCGTCCTGCTCGTGGCCGATGGCGCTGACCACCGGCGTTGCCGCGCTCGCCACGGCACGGATCAGCGACTCTTCCGAGAAGGGAAGCAGGTCTTCGACGGAGCCGCCGCCACGCGTGATGACGATGACATCGACTTCCGTGTCGGCATCGAGCTCTTGCAACGCCGCGGTGACCTGGGCGGCTGCCGTCGCACCCTGGACGGCGACCTCGCGGGTGTGGAAGGTGACGGCCGGCCACCTACGCTTCGCGTTCTCGACGACGTCGCGCTCTGCGGCCGATGCGCGCCCGCAGATCAGGCCGACTCCGCGGGGCAGGAAGGGCAGCGGCTTCTTGCGGTCAGCAGCGAAGAGCCCCTCGGCGGCGAGGGTCGACTTCAGCCGTTCGAGCCTGGCGAGGAGCTCGCCGAGGCCGACGTGGCGGATCTCTTTGGCTGAGAGGGAGAACGTGCCCCTGGCCGCATAGAACGAGGGCTTGGCGAAGATGACGATGCGATCACCCTCGGTAATCGCCGGCTCGGCGGCGTCGAGGACCCGTTTGGAGCAAGTCACCGTGACCGACAGGTCAGCTGCGGTGTCGCGCAGCGTGAGAAAGACCATTCCGGCACCGGGACGGCGGCTCAGCTGGGCGACCTGCCCCTCGACCCAGAGAGCCCCGAGCCGGTCGATCCAGCCCGCGACGGCTTGCGCCACCGTACGAACGGCGGCGGGTTGGTCGACGGAGGTCTGCAGGGCCACGGCGCAGAGCGTACGGGGCGGGACCGACCACTGGTGGCGACCGGCTCCGGAAGGTGCGTCCCGCACGCGCCGCCTACGATGGGGACATGGCTTCCCCCAAGCGCCGCGTCCTGCTCGCCGCCCCCCGCGGGTACTGCGCTGGCGTCGACCGGGCCGTGATTACGGTCGAAAAGGCCCTCGAGCTGTATGGCGCCCCGGTCTATGTCCGCAAGCAGATCGTCCATAACCGGCACGTCGTCGAAGATCTTGAGAAGCGCGGAGCGATCTTTGTCGACGAGACCGAAGAGGTTCCCGAGGGAGCCCGTGTCGTCTTCTCGGCGCATGGTGTTGCGCCCACCGTCCACGAAGAGGCCGCGGAGCGGAACCTGCGCACGATCGATGCCACCTGCCCACTGGTGACCAAAGTGCACCACGAGGCCCGCAGGTTCTCGAGCGAGGGCTTCCAGATCTTGCTCATCGGCCACGAAGGGCACGAAGAGGTGGTGGGTACGTCCGGTCAGGCGCCGGAGCACATCACCATCGTCGACGGACCCGAGCACGCCGACGATGTAGAGGTGAGCGACCCAGACAAGGTGGTCTGGCTGTCGCAGACGACGCTGTCGGTGGACGAGACGATGGAGACCGTTGACCGCTTGCGCGGCCGGTTCCCGAACCTGATGAGCCCGCCGAGCGACGACATCTGCTACGCCACCCAGAACCGCCAGGCTGCCGTCAAGCTCATGGGTGCGTCCAGCGATCTGGTGATCGTCGTCGGCTCAGCGAACTCGTCGAACTCCGTCCGGCTTGTCGAGGTCGCGTTGGATGCGGGGGCTAGGTCTTCCTACCGGGTCGACAACGCGAGCGAGCTCGATGAGGCCTGGCTTGATAGCGTCACGGTGGTGGGCGTCACCAGTGGGGCCTCGGTCCCCGAAAGCCTGGTAGACGGGGTCCTTGATTGGTTGGCCGAGCGGGGCTTCGGGGACGTCGAGACTGTGACTGCAGCTGAGGAGTCACTGATCTTCTCGCTGCCGCAAGAGCTGCGCCGCGACCTGAAGGCCGCCGGCCAGTCCTAGCCGGGTCTGATCGTCCGAGCGAGGTCTTGGACGGCTCGGAGTCGGAGTTCCGCATTGGCGGATTGCGTGCGGTTTGCCATCAATATCGGGCTCGAAAGCGCAGGCAATTCTCCAGCGAAGGTCAGGAGCGCTTGGCACGCCAGTAGCGGAAGCCGACGATCGCTGCTGCCGCGCCGGTTGCCAACAAGAGCGTCGGCGCCATGGTGGTGAGGGTGGTCAGTGTCTTGATCAGCCACCCGCGAACACCAGAGGTCTCCGACCACAGCGGGTTGACTACAGCCACCAAAAGCGCGACCAGAGGCGGCATGACGATCGCGCTGCGCATCGACTTCGGCGCGACCTCGGCGGCGCAGTAGGCGCTCACCAGGACGAAGGGGACTCCGAACACCCAGCCGAGGCCACCGGTGAGCAGTTCGGCGAGGATCGAGGCGACCAGGCCAATCGCTCCGCCCAGTACGGCGACGCCGGTGCTACTGAGGCCAGGCCGCGCCGTCGATCGGACCAGCCGCCCCTGCGGCTCAGCTGGTTCGGGTCCGGGCTGGGGTTCGGACGTCACGACGTCGGGCCGATCGGTGCGCAGCGGAGTAGACACACCGCCTACCGTACGGCGTCCGGGGCGCTGCCCGGTTCACCCGGCCGCGAGTGGCAGCTCGGTGTCGCCGTCGGCGCGTTGGTCCTCGGTGGTGTCGGGTTCGGTCAGCTCGGCCGCCTGAGGAAGCCGAGGAGCCAGGTCGATGGTCTCTGGCGTCGGGACCGAACCGTCGACGACCTTCAAGTCGTGGAAGCGACGGGCGGTCACCAGCACGCGAGACTCCAAAGACCCGATGGCCTGGTTGTACGCCTTCACGCTCGCCTCCAGAGACGAGCCCATCTTGGACAGGTGCCCGCCGAGGACGCCGAGACGCTGGTGCAGCTCGCGGCCGGCGGCGAGAACCGCTTGGGCGTTGTCGGCCAGGGCGTCCTGACGCCAGGTGTAGGCCACCGTTCGCAGCAGCGCGATGAGTGTGTTTGGGGTAGCGATCACCACCTGCCGGGTGAAGGCGTGCTCGAGCAGCGCAGGGTCCTCATCGAGCGCCGCTGACAGGAAAGGCTCGGCCGGAACGAAGAGGACGACGAACTCTGGGCTGGGCGACAGTGTCTCCCAGTATTCGCGCGAGGCCAGCTCGTCGATGTGCGCACGCAGGTGCCGGGCATGCGCGGCGCTTCGGACCGCGGCAGTGGTCTCGTCGGCCGCCGCCGAAGCTTCGAGGTAGGCAGCGAAGGGCACCTTGGCGTCGACAACGACATTCTTGCCGCCAGCGAGATGCACGACGAGGTCGGGCCGCTGGCGGTCGTCGGACCGGCCGACGGAGAGTTGTTCGCTGAAGTCGCAGTGCTCGACCAACCCGGCCAGCTCGACCACGCGACGAAGTTGCATCTCACCCCATCGCCCTCGGGTCTGGGGCGCTCGCAGTGCCTGGACCAGCGAGGAGGTCTCAGTACGGAGGAGCTGCGAGGTGGCGCTCATCGCGCGCACCTGCTCTTGGATCTGGCCGTGCGACTGAAGCCGGTGACGCTCGGTCTCGGCGAGTTGCCGTTCGACCCGGCCCAGCGCCTCGTTGACCGGACGCAGAAGCTGGTCGGCCGGCACGGCGTCCGCGCCGGAGTGGACGCCCCTGGTGGCGGGCGGAGCGAAGTGCCACATGAGAAACGCGCCAAGGGCGGTGCCCGTGAGGAGGCTGAGCAAGGCGAGGAGAAGCGCAGTCATCGTGTCCATGGGCTCAGAGTGCCTGGAGGGACTGACAAGACGGCAAACTGACACGCGGCCAGTCGAGCCAGGTGAGCACCTTCTCGGCGAGCGTTGGCAGGGGCGTATCACCTGGAATTGTGAGGTCAGCCGAGACTCGCCCTACATCCCGGGAGACCCAGTCTTGGGCGACCCGCAGGTCGTTCGCGCGTCCGCTGGTGGGTACCTGTGTGAGGCGCCGCTCGACAACCGCGATCGGGGTGTCGAGCAGGACCACTCGGAGGGGACACGGAAGAGCCGAACGAACCCTCTGTACGTCGGCATCGTCCCGGGCAGCTGCTGCGAGGAGCAGGTACCGGACGCCTGACCGCCAGTAGCGTCCAGCGACCTCCTTGAGGTTCTGCAACTGAAGGTCGGGCTGCAGGGCGACACCGCTGACTTCGGGTAGGTGATACCACCCGAGCCAGTCAAGGTCGATGGCGCCGAACGCCACGCTGAGCCGTTCGTAGCGGTGAGCGATCTCCTCGACCAAAGAGGTCTTCCCTGATCCGTAGATCCCGGTGACCAGCAACGCCTCGCACTCAGATGGCATGCGACCACTGTGACGGTCGATGCCCGCTGATGCCAGCATCATGGGCACCTCCGTACGATGGTCGCCCGTGGCACTCACCATCGGAATCGTCGGGCTTCCCAACGTCGGAAAATCGACGCTCTTCAACGCGCTGACCAAGAATGACGTGCTCGCTGCGAACTATCCGTTCGCGACGATCGAGCCGAACGTAGGGGTAGTCGGCGTCCCAGACCCGCGCCTGGCGGTCTTGGCCGAGATCTTCGCCTCGCAGAAGATCCTTCCGGCCACGGTCTCGTTCGTCGACATCGCCGGCATCGTGCGCGGGGCGTCGGAGGGGCAGGGCCTCGGCAACAAGTTCCTCGCCAACATCCGCGAGGCCGAGGCCATCTGTCAGGTGATCCGCGTCTTCACCGACCCGGACGTCGTTCACGTCGACGGCAAGATCTCGCCGAAAGATGACATCGAGACGATCAACACCGAGCTGATCCTGGCCGACCTGCAGACGATCGAGAAGGCGCTTCCGAGGTTGCAGAAGGAGGCCCGCCTGACCAAGGGCGGGAACGAGGTCGTCGCAGCGGTGGAGAAGGCCAAGGAGGTATTGGACTCCGGTCAGACGGTCTTCGCTGCGGGTCTGGACATCGAGCCGCTGCGCGAGCTCTGGCTGCTGACGGCGAAGCCGTTCATCTACGTCTTCAACCTCGACGAGGAGGAGTTCGCCAACACTGCGTTGAAGGAGGAGATGCAAGCGTTGGTGGCTCCGGCTGAGGCGATCTTCCTCGACGCCAAGATCGAGGCGGAGCTCGTCGAGCTTCCCGCTGACGAGGCGCTTGAACTGCTGCAGTCGATTGGCCAGCAGGAGAGCGGCCTCGACCTTCTGGCGCGCGTCGGGTTCGACACGCTTGGACTACAGACCTACCTCACGGCTGGGCCTAAGGAGGCCCGCGCCTGGACTATCCGCAAGGGTGCCACGGCGCCTGAGGCGGCCGGTGTCATCCACACCGACTTCCAGCGTGGCTTCATCAAGGCTGAAGTCGTCTCGTTCGACGACCTCGTGGCCGGCGGATCGATGAACGACGCGAAGGCCGCCGGCAAGGTGCGCATGGAGGGGAAGGACTACGTGATGCACGACGGTGACGTGGTGGAGTTTCGCTTCGGAAAGGCATCAGGCGGCAAAGCGACTGGCTGACTTGCCGAGCAATATCCGGCATTCGCGTTCGGTCTACCTTCGCTGATCGTGTTTCGCTCACAGGCGCGGGGGAGGGCAGGAATGGCCGACACTTGGCTGTTCGCACCTAGCTGGAGGAGCGATCTGTGCCAAACACCATCCAACTTAGTTCTGTCACCCTGAACTGCGACGACGCTCAGGTCCTCGCGGACTTCTACGCTCGGATCACCGACGGTGAGGTCACCTTCTGCCGTGGTGGTTGGGCCTCAGTCGCAACGCCTGGTGGGCGAATCGACATGCAGGCGGTGGAGGGCTACGAGCGGCCCCAGTGGCCTGGCCCGGCAGGCACGTCCCTCCTGCATCTGGACTTCCTCGTCGAGGATCTGACCGACGCCGAGCAGGACGTCATCCAGGCGGGTGCCGTCCGCTTCGAGTTCCAGCCCAACGCCGAGCACTGCCTGGTCTTCGCGGACCCGGCGGGCCACCCCTTCTGCCTGACCACGCTGGACGAACTCGGCTGATTGCCGCACGCCCAGATGTGCCTACCTGTTCACTTTCGCTCAGCTCGTGGCCCAGCCAGGCTGTGAGCTAGGTGGCCGGCGGATCGGTCCATCGCCTAGGGTCGGTTTCGTGTCGAATCGACTTGCAGTCGTGACAGGAGCCAGCCGTGGGATCGGGCGGGCGCTGACCCAACGCTTGACCTCGACGGGTATGACTGTGGCGGCGATTGGCCGCACGTCATCCGACCTCGATCAGGTGGCGCAGGAAACGGGTGCCTACCCCTTCGTGCTGGACGTGCGGGACCCGGCCGCCGTCGAGGATGCGTTCGGCCGCATCGCAGTCGAGCACGGGGTGGCAGACCTGCTCGTCAACAATGCAGGGATCTCCGGGGGAAGTGGCCTCACGTGGGACTTGGCGCCTGAGGCGTGGTGGCAAGTGCTGGAGATCAACGTTCGGGGCACCTATCTGTGCAGCCGGGCAGTACTCCCGGGGATGCTGGAGCGCGGAAGCGGTCGCATCATCAACCTCTCCTCGGGCGCGGCGACCTTCCCTGTCGGC
>JANLWJ010000175.1:0-7012 GCA_031364455.1 Actinomycetes bacterium
ATCTGGTCGCGCACCAACGAGCGCGTGGCCAAGGCGATGATGGACACCATCGGCACCGAGTTCGCGCAGGATGCTCCATACCAAAACACCCCTCACGGGCGACGACAGCTCGACGCCGAAGTCGAAGTAGGGGACGCCCATCGAGTCGAGGGATACCTGCACGTCGTCGGGTGCGAAAGCACCTTCGAGGTAGTCGGCCGGCTCCTGCGTGAAGGCGCGGTACAGGATCGAGCGGTCGCGCACGAAGGTCGCGGAAACCCCCGTTGGGGCGTTGAGCCACTTGTGCGGATCGGTGATCGCGGAGTCGGCCAGCTCGAGGCCGTCGTAAAGCGGCGCCACCCGCTCGTCGAGGATCCCCGTTAGCCCGTACGCGCCGTCCACGTGGAACCAGGCACCGTGCTTCTTGGCGATCTCGCCGCACCGGCGCAGCGGATCGATCGCTCCGGTGTTGGTCGTCCCGGCTGCAGCGACAACGGCCACGGGCAGAACGCCGCGCGCCATATCCGCGGTCATCGCGGCATCAAGGGCGTCGGCGTCGAGGCGCAGCTCGGCATCGGTTGGCACCGTTCGCACGTGACTGCGCCCGATACCGAGCACACCCGCCGACCGCTGGACGGTGTGGTGCGCCTGAGTTGAGGTGTAGATGGCCAGCTCGATACCACCGAGCCCGTCTCCGGCCGGGTCGATGCCCCGCTGCTCCAAAGCCCACTGGCGTGCCGCTCCGAGCGCGACGAGGTTGGCCGTCGAGCCGCCGCTGGAGAAGACGCCCTTCATCCCCGTGGGAAGCCCGCACAGCTCGACGAGCCAGTCGAGTGCCTGCTCCTCGAGCAGGTTGAATGCCGTCAAGGTCTGCCGTTGCGGTGCCGCAATCATGCTGGCCGCCGCCACAGCAGTCGGTACGGTGGCTGGTCCGGTAGTGATCCAGCCCCACGATGCCTCAGACGTCAGGTGCGGCCCATGCGGAAGCACGAGGTCGACGTACTCATGCAGCGTGGCGTCGGCTCCGATACCGGCGATGGGCAGCGGCCCGGTGAGGCGTGCTTGCCAGTCTGTGGGTGAGCGCAGTGCGTCGACGCGCTCCTTGGCCAGCCAGGCGTCGAGCGCCTCGCCCATCTGTGTGAACGTCTCGGCAAATCGACCGGTCTCGGGGTGCGGGGTACTCACGTCGTGAGGCTACCCCGGCACTACCACCGCAGCGAACGCCGAAGTGGGCGCGACGCCGAATCTCGCAGCTGCCACACCAGCACCACTAGCCCGGCGACCAGGACACCTGCCCAGCGCCAGTGCGCCTCGGTCCACTGTTGGCCGGGAGGGACCAGCAGCGGCCAGCGCTGCCCAAACATCTGGGCGGCCATCATCATGACCAGGACGACGAGCACCACGAACTGCGCTGGTTCGCTAATGCCGAACTGGCGCTGCAGCACCAGCGACCCTGCAACAGCCAGCACCACGAGTGCACAGACCTCCACCGCTAGGCCCAGCACCGTCGACCCCGTGTTCAGGTACTCCCAGTTCACCACCACGGCTGGAGCCAGGGCCGTCACGACAGCCGCGCCAACAACGCTAAACCGGATGCGCATCAGCGCGCCTCTGGCAGCGGGCAACGCACGGGTCATGTCGACGGATGGATCATCGAAGGCGAACGCCATCGTGACGGCAGTCAACGCAGCGACCGCCCTGATGAGCCAAGCGGAGGCATCCGGGCTGGTGATGTCTCCTGCACGCCACCACACCACCAACCACGACCCGGCAATACCGGCTGCGAGGATCTGCCATCGCGTGAGTCGCAGGCTGTAAGGGGCCAGCGCCCGACTCACGCGCCCGACACCGGTGTGCTGCGCTGTCGCGGTGTCGGTCATATCTGCAGGGCTCCGGCGGCAGCCGTCGCCGCCACGACACCGGCTGAGATGAAGAGCCAACGGAGACGCCCTTCACGCTCGCGGAGCATCACTGCACAGAACGCCAAGCCGCATAGCCCGGCGAGGTAGACCGCATGCCAGGCGTGGGACCCCTGAAGCGACCACACCGAGTCCGACCACTCGTATGAGCTGAGGTAGGGAGCGAACCAGGGCCAGGTGTTAATCGGTGCCCGTTCGTCATTCAGCATCCACAGCGTGCCGAACATCAGCGCGACGAACCCCAGGGGCAGTGAGCCAGGGAAACGGAGCCACGTTGCCACCATGACGGCGAACATCCCTCCACCGATCACGATGAGCACCATCTGCGCGAGTTCAGCGACGCTGACGGCCGACTTACCATCAGTGAGTGCCACGTCATTGCCGAGCAGCGCCAGTGCCACCATCGCGACCAGCCCTACAAGCCCCGGCCCAAGCACAACGCCAACACACAAGCCAGCGCTGCGCGCGCGCGAGGACAGCGGCGACGCCGCCAGTTGCCCTTCGGCCTTGGTACGCCGCGCTGACGAGGTGATGAGATGGCAGGAAATGTAGAAGAGCAGCCCAACATAGAGAGCGAAAATGAAGAAGATGAAGTCGTACGCGCCGGCGCGACTCGGCATGGACAGTTTCGCCTCGACCACGGTCTCGACGCCGGCCATCAGCATGAAGAAGCCGAAGACCAGCAACAGCACCGGCGACAGGACCATCCGGCGTCCCTCACGCCAGCCAAGCAGCAGGACGGCCAGCCACGTCGCACCAGACGCCTGACGCTGCGTCGGGCGAGATTCCAGAACCGATGTCATGCCGCTGCCTCCTCGTCGAACCGGCCGACCAGCAGCAGGTAGCCGTCTTCGAGCGTCGGCTCGACGAGATCGGCACCACTGGGCGGCGTGCCGAGGTGGCGGAACCGACCCTCACCCGTGCGCCACACCAGCTCGGCGCCGGTCACTCGCTCATCGGCCAGCCACACGCGGCCGGCGGCAAACGCCGACAAGTCCGACGGCGTCCCCTGAAAGAGCACGCGTCCTTTGTCCAGCACCACGACGTCCTGGCACAGAGCTGCGACATCCTCGGTCTGGTGGGTCGAGAGGAACACGGCCCGGCCCTCACCGGCGCGCGAGACTAGCTCACGAAAGCGCAGCCGTTGCTCGGGGTCGAGACCGGCAGTCGGCTCGTCAAGGACCAGGAACTGCGGCTCACCGAGCAGTGATGCTGCCAACGCAACCCTGCGACGCATTCCTCCAGACAGGGCGCGCACCCGCTTGCCGCTGACCGATGTCAGGTCGACGGCGTCGATCACCCGTCGCACCTCAGCGTGCCGCTGCTGACGGTTTGTCATCTCCTTCAAGATCGCCACGTAGTCGATGAACTCGAAGGCGCTGAACCCCCGCTGGAACCCGGGGTCTTGCGGAAGGTAGCCGAGCCGGCGACGGATCTCGACGCGTTGAGACGCGGAGGCAGGGTCATGGCCGAAGACCGACACTGCACCAGAGTCTGGGGCCGAGACCGTCGCCAGGATGCGCAGCAACGTCGTCTTGCCGGCGCCGTTCGGTCCGAGCAGTCCGGTCACCCCGGTGCCGATCTCGAAGGTGGCGCCGTCGAGTGCCTGGGTGCGACCGAACCTGCGCCGCACCTCACTCACCGTGGCAGCTGTGGTCATCGGTTCCTCCTCAGAGCTGAGCGGAGCATCGGATCATGGGTCAGAAGGGCAAGACAGCCAACGGCGAGCGCCAACGCCACCCACTGCAAGGACGCCGAGAGAAGCAGGTGTGCGACGTCACGGTGATTTGCCAGAGCCGCCAGCAATGGCAACGCGTACACGGCGGCCACCCCTGCTGCGGCAAGCGGCAGGGTGAACCAGCGGGACACGACGAGGGTGATCGACAAGAGCGCAAGGCACGGCAGCAACCAGGCGGCCACGTCGCCGCCACTCGGAACGAAGAGCGAAGCAACCAGCGCCAGAAACCCTGACGCAGCCACCACGGCTGTCGAGCGAAGCAGCACGAGGCGCATCGTCGGATAGGGGCTGGCGACCGACACCTCGAAGGTGGGGTCGATCCCGCGTCCGTACGAGCCGCCCACCGCGAGCACCGGAACGATCGGCGCCAGGATCAGGAAGAGCGTGGTGCCGTCGGATCTGGAGTTACTCGCCCACACCGCGAACACCAAGACCGCAGCCAGAGAGAGCAGCCACGAGGTGTGCAGCGACGGAGCCGCAGATACGAGCCGAGCGTCGCTGTCTGACATGCCCAGCGTAGCCAGAACCCGCTCGGTCCAGCTGCGTCGCGGCATGTCGACCTCGTCCTCGACCGCGCTCCAAATGCCACGCATGCGCTCTGGTGCCACCCCTGCATTCACCGCACTGCGACACTCAGCACACGTCATCACGTGCGCCTCGACAGACGCTGCTCGGGCACCCTGCAGCTCGCCCGTGGCGTATGAGGCCACCAACTGCTCGGAGATGTGCCAGCTCATGCCAATTCCTCCCTCAGCACCTCACGTGCTCGCTTCATCCGGGTCTTGACCGTTCCCTGGGGGATGCCTAGAAGCCGACCGGCCTCGGCCGTCGTCAGTCCGTCCAGGACCGTCGACTGAACGACCGCACGCAGCTCGGGTGAGAGTCGGTCGAGGGCACCCGCAAGGTCGCCGTACTGGACACCGAGCAGGACGCGCTCCTCAGCGGAAATCTCCGCGCCGTGCTGCGGCAGCTCAGCGACCAAATCGGCGCGGGGGCTGCGGCGCAGGGCATCGATCAGGCGTCGAACGCCGATACCCCAGATCCAGGCGGCAACCTCACCTTGCCCGGTGTACTTGCCGGCTCCGCGCCAAACCGCCACGAAGGTGTCCTGGACGACCTCGTCGACCAAGCCGGGGTCGGCGCATCGACGGCCGAGCCGAATGAGCAGCCATCCCGCGTGGCGGGAGTAGATCTGCTCCAGTGCCCTACGGTCGCCGTCAGCCACCTGGCGCAGCAGTGCTGCGTCGGGGGGCTCGGTGCTCGGCACGTTGGACACTGTCGTCCCTCTGGCTCGTCAGGGCTAGACCTTCACCCTCCCTGTCGAGCTCAGGGGCGATATCGGTTCGCAACGGCCTAAAAGCGGCGGTCGCCCAGTGCCGGGAAGCGTTCCCGCCAGTCGCGTGTGTGGGCGAGGTCGATCTCGGCGCGGATCACCTGCTCACCGTCGCCGGCCTCGGCCAGGGTCGCGCCGAGCGCATCCACCACCAGGCTGGCGCCGCCCATCGTGACGCCCCCGTGGGTGCCGGCGGTGTTCACCGCAATGAGCGGCAGCTGGTTCTCGATCGCCCTGGCACGCGCGAGCACCGACCAGTGCGCGATCCGTGGCGCCGGCCATGCCGCCGGAACCACGAACACATCCGACTCATCGTCGGTGAGTTGTCGAAACATCTCGGGGAACCGCAGGTCGTAGCAGGTGGCCAAGCCAAGCCGTCCGACCGACGTGTCGACGACGACGATCTCGTCGCCTCCGACGAGGTACTTCGGCTCACCATCGGTGAACCCAAAGAGATGGATCTTGCGGTAGACGGCCCTCAACGAACCATCCCGGTCGATGACGACGGCGGTGTTGGTCAGCGATCCGTCGTCATGACGCTCGATGAACGAGCCGCCGTGCAGCACCACTGACGCCGAACGTGCGGCGTCCATGAGTCGCTCTACCAAACGACCGGCCAGTGTTTCGGCCGTTGACTCCCACAGCAAGTAGGTGAAACCCCCGTTGGGCCACAGCTCTGGAAGCACGACGAGGTCGGCGTCGGACTCGGCCGCGACCAGGGAAAGCATGCGCTCGACACGCGCATCGAACGACTCGCTCTCGTCGAAGTCGAATTGGACAGCAGACACCTTCATGCCGCCAGCCTGCCACGACACTCGCCTCCGCGATAGCGTCGCAAGGTGCACCAGGCGTCGCCTGAATGGTCTCGAGAGCTCGCCATTGCGGCGTACCTCGATGCGCTCACGGGCTTGCTCTTGCTGGCCAGCGACCTCGGCGACGACGATTGGCACCGGGCGACCGACCTCGAGGGATGGACGGTCTTTGACAACGTCGCGCACGTCAACGCACTCGAGGACGAGCTCGCCGGACGCTCCGTGCCCTCGCCGATTCACGACTGGTCCCGCCACCCGCACGTCCGGACGCCGTTCCAGCAGTACACCGAGGTTGGGGTGGAGGCGCGGCGGCCGATGTCCGCATCAGATCTCGTTGTCGAGCTGGCTGCCCTCGTCGACGAACGCACCCGCCAGCTCAGCTATCTCCCGGACGACCCGAATGCCGAGCTGAGGGGTCCAGCCGGGATGGTCGGTCCGGTGTCGCGCGTCATCGGCACCCGCACGCTCGACATCTGGGCGCACGAGCAGGACATCAGGCGGACCATCGGCCGGCCGACCCGGATGTCCGGCCCAGCCGCTGCGGCGTCCCAGCAGCGCATGATCGAGGCACTGCCGCTGATCATCGCGCGCGAGGCGAAAGCTCCGGCTGGAACAACGGTCAAGTGGTATATAGTCGGCGAACCGGACACCGACGTGACCGTGCGCGTCGACGACGATGGTCGTGGTGAGTTTTCTCCGGAGTCAGGCTTCCCGCACCCCGACGTCACGATCTCCCTGTCTCTCGAGGTGCTGCAGCTGCTCTTCTGCGGACGACGAGAGTCGCAGGCGGTAACGGTGAATGTGCAGGGAGACGTTGCGCTGGCCGAACGGGTGATATCCGCGCTGCCTGTCACGCCCTGATCGGGCCTCACCTACCCTCGAGAGACACCTTTCTTTGCTCTGCTCTACCAGGGGGATTCCCGTGAAGCGCCTTGCCGTCGTCCTTGCCGTCACCGGGCTGTTGGCCACCGCTCTTGGAACAGGAGTGGCGTCGGCGGTCGCTCCGACAAACGCGGCCAACCTGACTGTGGCCCCCGCCGGTACCAAGAAGGCCGAGGCCACCTGGTCAGACTGGAAGATCATCGAGCCGAGCGCTGCTTTTGACGCGTACTGGATCATCGCCGACGACGACGCGAACTTCACACCGTTCACCGCTGACCGCGGCACGGTAAAGCAGCCCGCGTGCAGCTTCAATCTGGATATACATGTCGGCGGCTTTCCAGCGCATGCC